>JAQBHE010000503.1:0-4087 GCA_032128015.1 Holophagae bacterium | reverse complement strand
GAGCAGCGCGTCGAGCGCCGGGTCGAGCCGTTCGATCGTGCCACCGGGGCTCGGCGCGCTCGGTTCCTGAGGCGTGGCGATCCCGGCGCTGGCCAGGAACAAGCAAGTCGACAGAGCGTTGGACAGAACGATGGCGCGCATCGAGCCTCCCGATGGTGAGTTCGACAACAGCATAACGGCCCGACGCCTCCGCACAACGCCTCGTGCTGGTAGCGTCGGGTCGCCAACGACGGGAGGCGAGAGATGAAACACCACCTACGGCCAGCGACGCGAACGATCGCGCGGACCATCTGCGTTCTGCCGCTGCTCGCGGTGGCCGCGGTCGCCGCCCAGAACGTGGACTGGCCGCGGTTCGGCAACGACGCGGGAAACTCGAAGTACTCCCCCCTCGACCAGATCGACCGGAGCAACTTCAAGCGCGTGAAAGTCGCGTGGACCTGGGAGTCGATCGACAGCCAGGCCGAGAACCTGCCGAGCGAAGTTCGGCCGGGACCGTTCAAGCCGATTCCGATCGTGATCGAGGGTCGGATGTACCTGAGCACCGCGATCGGCCAAATGGCGGCGGTCGACGCCCAGAGCGGCAAGCTGCTTTGGCGCTTCGACCCACAGAGCTGGGAGGCCGGGCGGCCGGCGAACCTCGGTTTCCAGCACCGCGGCGTGGCGTTCTGGAGGAAGGGCGACCAGCGGCGAGTGCTGATGGCGACCCACGACCGCCGGCTGGTGTCGCTGGATGGGCTCACCGGCAAGCCGGATTCTGCGTTCGGCCACCAGGGCGCGGTGGCGATGACCAAAGACCTTGGCCGCGAGATCGTCGAGTCCAAGACCACCCACAGCTCGCCGCCAGCGGTGTGCGGCGATGTCGTGATCGTCGGCTCGATCGTGTCCGACCTCGCCTCGCACAAAGAGTCGCCGCCGGGCTATGTGCGCGCCTACGACATCGCGACCGGCGCACTGGCCTGGGTCTTTCACACCATCCCGCAAGCCGGCGAGCCCGGCAACGAGACCTGGGAAAACGGCTCGTGGCAGTACAGCGGCAACACCAACGTGTGGTCGATGATCGCGGTCGACGAGGACCTCGGTCTCGCGTACCTGCCGATCGGCACTCCAACCTCGGATCTCTACGGCGGCCATCGGCTGGGCGACAACCTCTACGCCGAGAGCCTGGTGGCGGTCGACTGCCGTACCGGTGCCAGGCGCTGGCACCGTCAGTTTGTGCACCATGGTCTGTGGGACTACGACCTGCCCACCGCGCCGAATCTGATCGACATCCAGGTCGACGGAAAGCAGGTCAAGGCGGTAGTGCAGGTCACCAAGGAGGCGTTCGCGTTCGTCTTCGATCGCGCCAGCGGCGAGCCGTTGTGGCCGATCGAAGAGCGGCCGGTGCCGGCGAGCGACGTGCCGGGAGAGCGCGCGTCGCCCACCCAACCGTTCCCGACCAAGCCCGCGGCCTACGACCGCCAGGGGATAGGCGTCGGCGATCTGATCGACTTCACCCCCGAGCTACGGAAAGAGGCGCTCGAGATCGCGGACGGTTACCAGCTCGCGCCGTTCTTCACCCCGGCGCGCGTGGAAGGCCAGGGCAAGCCGGTGATCCAGCTGCCGTCCGACGGTGGCGGCACCAACTGGACCGGCGCCGCGGTCGATCCGCAAACCGGCATGCTCTACGTGCCGTCGTACACCAACCCGGTGAGCGTCACTCTGGGGGTGCCCGATCCCAGTCGCTCGAATCTGCGCTACGTGCCGAACCGCTGGTTCGCGGAAGTCACTGGCCCTCGGGGACTGCCGCTGGTCAAGCCGCCGTACGGCCGCATCACCGCGATCGACCTCAAAACCGGCGAGCACACCTGGATGGTGCCGCACGGCGAGGGCCCTCGAAATCACCCAGCACTCGCGGCGCTCGGTCTCGGTCGACTCGGCACCGGCTACTACGTCGCCGCACCGCTGGTCACCAAGACCCTGTTGTTCGTGACCCAACGCGCCGAGAACACCAAGGGCGACCGATCTGCGCCGCCCGATCGGCCCGCCGAGATCAGCGTCTACGACAAGCGCACCGGCGACTATCTGGGCGGCATCGAGCTTCCCGACACCCCCGCGTCGAACCTCATCACCTACCAGGTCGACGGCAAGCAATACCTGGCGTTGAGCGTCGGGGGCGGCCGTTTCGCGATCGGTGGCGGCGGCACCCCGCCGCTGATCGTTGCACTCGCGCTCGCACCGTGAGCCAGCGATCGATCGTTGGCGAAAAGACGTTGGATTGACCTGGCTTCGCCCACCTGGTACCGTACACCAGACCCTTCTCGATGAGGTTTTGTCTCTCCGCGCGGATGTTCGGTCCGTATGCGAGCGACCCGGTGAAGCGGGGATTCCCCTGTCTTCCCGCCGGAGAAGGGAGGAAGGAGCGACCTCGTGTACAAGAAGCCTCTCGTCTGGTTGACCCTTGCCGCCCTGGCGATGACGCCCATGGCCCTGGCTCAGGAACCACCGGCGGCGGTGAGCGTGCTCACCGTCCACACCAAGCTCGGACAGCAACCGCAGTACGAGACCTCGCTCAAGGACATCTGGGCGGCCTTCAAGAAGGCGGGCCTTACGAAGCCGATCTTCGTCGGTTCCGGAGTCAGCGAGCCCGGTGTCTATACCTTCGCGGTACCGCTGGCCAATCTCTCGGACATGGACTCGGTCAACGCCACGATTGGGCAGGCCTACGCCAGCATTCCTTCGGTGATGCAGAAGATCAACACCAGCGTTAACTCTTGGGACCAGGAAGTCTGGCTCGCCCGCGCCGATCTCTCGTACACGCCGGCCACTCCGCGAGTCCCTGACCCGGAGCAAGGCTTCACCCGGATCGTCTTCCTCTACCCCTATCCCGACCAGGTCCAGGCCTTCGAAGGGGTGATGAAGGAGGCGAACGCCCTGCGCAAGAAGTACAATCTGGGTGATGCCACCGCCGCCTATTCGCTATCGATCGGCTCCGATGGTCCGGCGTTCGCGGTTCTCATCGGCGCCAAAGACGAAGCCGATTTCTTCGTCGAGAACGCCAAGGCCCTGGCCAAGATGGCAGCCGACTGGCAGCCGCTGATGCAGAAGTCGGGACCCATGCTGCGCAAGATCGCGTACGCCTCGGAGGCGGCGAGAAACGACCTCGGCTACACACCGTGAGGTGACAGGGGCGGCGACCCCGACCCCGCGCAGCGTCTTCACGACGCGTTTCGGAGGAGGTCTTATACTCCGTTCCGGGCTTATTGCGTATGCTGGCCTTGGACTTCTGGAAGACCGTCACAATGGACCGGGGCAATCTCCTCGAGCGCCTGCTCGCGGTGCTCGAGGAGAACGCAGTGGGTTATTGCGTCGTCGGCGGCCAAGCCGTGAACGCTTACGTCGAGCCGCTGGTCAGCCTCGATCTCGATCTGGCGGTCGCGGCAGAGGACCTGGCCAGGGTCGAGGAGTTGCTGGCGGCCTTCCGGGTCAGACGCTTCGCCCACACCCTCAACGTCTCGCTCGAGGACTCCGACCTGGCGGTTCAGTTCCAGACCGACCCCCGATACAGCTCCTTTCCGAGCAGGTCGAGCCGACGGCGTGTCCTCGGCCTCGAGTTGCCCGTTGCCAGTCTCGAGGACGTCCTCGACGGCAAGGTCTGGGCAGCCGGCGACCTCGAGCGGCGACCGAGCAAGCGACAGAAGGATCTTGCCGACATCGCCCGGATCCTCGAGCACTCACCGGAGCTCCAGAAGCGGGTTCCGGACGAGATCCGGCGCCGGTTGATCTAGGTCAGCTCCCACATGAGCGTTTCTTTTCGCAAGAGCGTTGCGCGCATGGCCGATCGCGCGCTGACGAAACTCGGGGTCGATCCCGGTATCGCTACCGCGATCAAGGGCTGCGACTCGGTGCTCCAGGTGCGGTTCCCGGTGCGGATTGGGAATCGCACAGAAGTGTTCACTGGCTGGCGCGCCGTTCACAGCAGCCACCGGCTGCCGGCTAAGGGCGGGATTCGCTTCGCGACGAGCGTCAACCAGGACGAGGTGGAAGCGCTGGCGGCGCTCATGACCTACAAGTGCGCGATCGTCGACGTGCCGTTCGGCGGTTCCAAGGG
>JAQBHE010000502.1:0-9825 GCA_032128015.1 Holophagae bacterium | reverse complement strand
CTCCACGCCCATCGTGCAGAGCTCGGTAGCGGTGTAGCCGAACATGCGAGCCGCGGCGGGATTGGCGTACCGGTGTCGCCGGGTCTCGATGTCGGTGATAAAGATGGCATCCGTGGCATGGTTGAACAGCGTGGAGTACGGAGCCTCGGATGCCCCCTGGATCTCCCCTCGCCCGGTGCTTTCGAGCGCGGTCTCGAGGCGCCGAACCTCCGCCTCGAGGGTCACGACCCTCGAGTTGAGGCGTGCGATCTCTCGCTCCCGCCCTTGCTGAATCGTGCCGGCGGCCATGGTTCTCGCGCCTAGTCGATCAAGTGGTGCTCGAGCGCGTAGCGCACGAGCTCGGCGTTGGTCTTGAGGTTCAGCTTCTCGAGGATCCGGGCACGGTAGGTGCTCACGGTCTTCGGGCTCAGGAACAGAGCACCACCGATCTCGCTGACCGATTTCCCCGCGGCCAGCAGACGGAGGACCTGCAGCTCCCGATCCGAGAGACGTTCGTGCGGCGGCGCTGAGAGGTCGCCGGTCGCGAAGCCGGCTAGCTGCTCGGCCAGGTTGCTGCTGATGTACTTGCGACCGCCGAGCACCCGGTCGATCGCCTCGATCAGCTCGTAGCCGGCGCGCCCCTTGGTGAGGTAGCCGTCGGCCCCGGCACGCAGGCAGCGGATCGCGAACTCGCTCTCCGGTCGAGAGGTGAGCATCAAGACCCGCGGGCCGCGACCGTTGCGCTTGAGCTCGCCCAGAATCTCCAGGCTGTCGCGCCCAGGCATCGCGACATCGAGCAGAACCAGATCCGGGCGACTCTCGCGTGCCAGGGTGAGCGCTTCCGCGGCGGTGCCCGCTTCGGCGACCACCTCGAGGGTGGGCTGCTCCTCGAGCAAGCGGCGCAAGCCGTCGCGGAACATCTTGTGATCGTCGGCGAGCAGGACGCGGGTCTTGGCCATCGGTACCCTCCTACAGGTGCTCCCCCTCCGCTGACGCCGTGCGAACCTCGGAGGGCGCGGTGCCGCCGTTGCACAGGCTGGTGCGGATCTCGACGATCCGGTCCGCGTCCGCCAGGAAGACATCCAGGACATGCGGATCGAAATGCCGGCCTCGCTCCTCACGCATCATCTCGAAGACCTGCGCGCACGGAACAGCTTGGCGATAGGGTCGATCGCTAGCAAGCGCGTCGAAGAAATCGGCCACCGCACAGATCCGGCCCTCGAACGGAATCTCATCGCCCCGAAGGCCGTTGGGATAGCCGGCGCCGTCGTAGCGCTCGTGGTGCGACAGAGCGATGCGCTGGCCGAGCTGGATCACGTCGGAGCGCGATCCCGCGAGGATCCCGGCGCCGATCGTGGTGTGGGTCTCCATGATCCGTCGCTCCTCCGGCGTCAGGCGACCCGGCTTGAGCAGAATCGAGTCCGGGATGCCGATCTTGCCGACATCGTGAAGCGGTGCGGCGTGACGCAGCAGTTCGACCTGGCGCGGCGCGAGCCCCAAGCGACCCCCCAAGTGCTCGCTGTAGCCGCCGATTCTCTCGATGTGACTGCCGGTCGTCCGATCCTTGTACTCCGCCGCCAGCACCAGGATCCGAATCGTGTCGAGGTGCGCCTGGTAGGTACTCCGGCGCGCCTGCACGGTGTCCTCGAGCGCTTCGCGCAGCGCCGCGGTCCTTCGCTGCACCGTCGCTTCGAGCTCCGCGCCCTGGCGCTTCAGACCGTCGCTCGCTTCCTTGAGCTTGAGCAGACTCGACATCCGCAGGGACAGCTCGGTGATGTCGACCGGCTTGGTGACGTAGTCGTTGACGCCGGCGCTCGCCGCCCGCAGACGGTCCTCGCGGCGGTCGAGCCCGGTGACCATGACGATCGGCAGGTCGGCGTGGTCGCGATCCGAGCGGATGTGCTCGGCGACCTCGAACCCGTCCATGTCGGGCATTGTGGCATCGAGCAGCACCAGGTCGACATCGAGTCGCAGCTTGACCAGCGCCTCCACCCCGTCGCCCGCCAGCTCGACATCGTGGCCCAGCGACTCCAGTAGGCGTTGGAGCGATCGGCGACTTGCCTCCTGGTCGTCCACCACCAGGATCCGACTCCGACGCATCGGCGGCAGACCGAGGTCATTCTCAGAAACAGCACCAAGCCGCGAGACGCTCATGGCTCCTCCTTGACCGATACCCGGTCGAGCTCTTCACGCACCAGAGATACCAGCTGAGCCACCTGCCAAGGCTTCTGGATGAAGGCGATCGAACCGTCGTTCGGGAGCTCCCCGGCGTCGTCTTCGTAGCCGCTGGTCAAAATGAACGCTGGCGGCTTCGGTTGATCCATCAGCGCTTGATGAAGCGCCCGTCCGCCCATCCGGGGCATCACCGCGTCTGAGATAACGAGGTCGATCGGCGGCTGGGCCGAGGCGAAGCGCTCCATCGCTTCCACTCCATCGGCTGCCACCACAACCGAAAACCCGTGGCGCTCGAGGGCGCGCTTGGTGACTCGCCGCAGAGGCGTCGAATCTTCGACCACCAGAATCGTCTCGCTTCCTCCTGCCTCAGGACCTCGACTCACGGGCCGCGCGTGGCGGTCGTCGGCGCCGGCCGGGAACACCAGACGGACGGTGGTCCCTGCCTTTGGCGCGCTCGCGACGTCAACGAAGCCTCCATGGTTACGCATCAAACCATAGACTACCGCCATCCCCAGCCCGGTCGCCGAGCCCGGTGGCTTGGTGGTGAAGAACGGCTCGAAGACGCGGCGCAGCGTCTCGTCGTCCATCCCCCGGCCCGAGTCGCTCACGGTCACCGCGACGAATGGACCTGGCTTCAGCCAGGGACAGCGCTCGAAGTCCGGCGGCGTCGGCTCCACGGGCGCGACCCGGACCCGGAGATCACCGGCGCCGCTCATCGCGTCGAGAGCGTTCGCGATCAGGTTTCCGAACATCTGCTCGAGCGCGCGACGGTCGACATCGACCATCGGCGCCGCAACGAATTCCTCCCGAAGCTCGATCGTCGACGGCAGGCGCAGGGTCGCCACCAGGCATCCCACCGCCTCGCCAAGGTCGGTGGGCCGCCGCTCGAGCGTCGATCGCCGGCTGAAGCCCATGAGCTGCTTGACCAGGGCTGCGGCGGTGAGGGCTGCGGACTCGATGTCGTCGACGCTCTCCCTGGAGATCGGCGCCTCGCGGTTCGCCGCCGACTTGAGCAGCTGGACATTGAGGAGCACCACGGACAGCAGGTTGTTGAAGTCGTGAGCAACGCCACCGGTGAGCAAGCCTACTGCCTCGAGGGTCTGCAGCTGGCGAGCCTTCTCGGCGAAATGCTGTCGTTCGGTGATGTCCTCGACGATCATCTGATAGCCGGCAAGGCCGCCGTTCTCGTCGCACCGCAGCCGGCCGTCGACCCGCACCAGGATCGGCTCTCCGGACTTCTTCTTCCAGCGCAGTTCGAGATTGCGCAACACCTTAGCTTTGCGGTAGAGCTCGCGGACTCGAGCACGTTCGTCCGACTGTTGGTAGAGATCGTGGGCCATGTCGATCGCCAGGAGCTCCTCGGCCGAGTCGTAGCCGAGCATCGCCACCAGCGCCCGGTTCACCGAAAGAAACCGACCGTCCACCGACGAGCGATAGACGCCGTACTGGAGGCAGTCGATCAGCTCGGTGTTCTCGCGCTCCGAGTGCAGCCGCGCCTGGTTCGCGAGGAAGGCCTCGCTCTGGTCCTGGATCGCCACCAGCACCGCTGTTTGACCCGCGACCGGCTGCTCCAGCAGCGCCGTCTTCACTCGGCACGGAGGATGACCGGCCACCTGCCGACCGTCGCAGGTCATCGACTGCCGCTGCCCCGACGCGATCGTCGCCGCGACCAGACCGAGGAGCTTGTCGACGCCGGCCTCCGGCAGCAGCTCCCGCAACCCCATTCCTCGCACCCCCGAACCCTCCGGCGGCTGAATCCCCGGGGTCAGGCTCTCGAGGCAACGTCCCTCCTGGTCGACGATCAGCAGGGTCTCGGACACCGTGTCGCCAATGGCTCGCAGGAGACCGCTCTGGTGGCGAACCGTCTCGAGCGCCATGTTGGTGCTAGCCTCGGTGCCCCGACAGTCGGCCGCGGGCAGCGTCTGAGCGCCCACGGAGAGATCCTGGAACACCGTGACGAACATCCCTGGTCGCGACCAAAGCCCCTTGGCCGCGCACGGCCTGCCGAGGATCTCGATCACCGCGTCACAACGCACGTCCCGGCCGGCGGCGACTCCGCGGCACCCGGCCAAGAACAGCGCCGCCGAGGTCGAGACGCCTTCGAGGACTTCGCTCAGGAACCGGCCTCGAAGGTCGCCAAACGACCGATCGACCAGACGTTCGAATACCGGACTCGCCGCGCGGAGCTCGAAGTCGACCGGCTCGCCTGCCTCGTCTGCGACCACCCTGTGGGAAGCGAAGCCGATGCCGACCGTCTGTAGCAGGTGTTCGTAGTCGCGTTCGACGAGCTGCCACTCGGGGCTGGGAAGACTGCCGACGACGTTCTGCGTGGCTGGCGTCATGGTGTACCTCCGGTTCCAAGATCCTGGGATTCAAGGGTCCTGGGTCCACCGACAACCGTACGGTTCGTCCCGCCTCCTCGCCATCAGCGTTTCGCATCTCTTGCGGGGTGGTTCCTCTACCAACCGCGTAGGCGCTTCCCTACGCCAGGTTCGTTTTTCCCGTATACATCAACAAACGAGTATAGCAGGAATAGCGACCACGACCCGGGCGCAAACCGATCTCAGACGGGAGGGAGTCTCGGGGCGGTATAGAATGTGTGGGCGCCGGAATCGAGTCAGCGCACGAGGGATGTCGTTCGCCACCACTGGCGCAGACATTTCCGAGCATCAGTGGGGCTCTTCCGCCTTCGAGCGGCCTCGAACGGCCGATCGCCCGTGACTGACCCAGAATCACGAACTGGTCGCGTGACCACACCGCAAGACCTCGAGCAGCCAGCCTCATCGGCTCGCCACAGTCTCGACCCCGTCGCCGCGGAACTCGCGGCGCGGGCGGCCAACCGCCAACTCGCCGCCAAAGCCGCCCAGCAAGCCGCGGTCGCCCGACTCGGCCAGCTAGCCCTCGACCAGCGAGATCTGCAGGGGCTGTTCGACGCCGTCGTTGGGACCGTGGCGACGGTGCTCGATTGCCGCTTCGCCAAGGTGCTCGAACTGCGCCCTGACCGCCTCTCTCTCGTGCTTCGCGCGGGGGTCGGCTGGAATCCAGGAACGGTCGGCACCGCCACGGTCGCCGCCGACCGCGGAACCCAGGCGGGTTTCACCCTCGCCAGCGCCGAGCCGGCAGTCGTCGAGGACTTCGAACGCGAGACCCGGTTCGCGGCACCGCCGCTGCTCCCCGATCACGGCGTGCGCAGCGGGGTCAGCGTGCCGATCCCGGGCGCGGACGGTTTCTTCGGAGTGCTCGGAGCCCATAGCAACGGCGTCCGCCAGTTCAGCCACGACGACGTCAACTTCCTGATCGCGGTCGCCAACCTGCTCGCGTCGGCGATCGAGCGCAGCCGCCTGGAGGCCCAACTGCGCCAAGCCGTGAAGATGGAGAGCGTAGGGCGACTCGCCGGCGGCATCGCCCACGACTTCAACAACATCTTGACCGTGATCCTGGGGCAAACCCAGCTCCTGCGCGCCGGACTCGACGCCGACACCGCGCTCGACGCCGAGCTCGCGGAGATCGAGCACGAGGCGAGTCGCGCCGCGGCACTGACGCGCCAGCTCTTGGCTTTCAGCAGACGGCAGATGCTGCGGCCAGAGAAGGTCAGTCTGAACCGCATCGTCAGCGGCCTCGAAGCCATGCTCCAGCGCCTGCTCGGCGAAGACATCGGGGTCGAGACTCGCGAGGCCGACGACGGGGGCTGGGTGAAAGCGGATCCGGGACAGCTCGAGGAGGTGGTGATCAGCCTGGCGGTCAACGCGCGCGACGCGATGCCGACCGGCGGCGCACTCCGTCTCGCCGTCGAATCGGTCGACGTCGGATCGAACCACCCGGCTGTTGGTCGCGAGATGCCACTCGGACCCTACGTGCTCTTGACCGTGAGTGACACCGGCGTCGGAATGGATCGAGCGACAAGAGACCGCGCCTTCGAGCCCTTTTTCACCACCAAGCCGGCAGGCTCCGGCAGCGGCCTCGGCCTGTCGATGGTCTACGGCATGGTCAAACAAACCGGCGGCTTCGTGTACATCGACAGTGCTCCCGGCGAAGGCTCGGCGCTGCGCCTGTACTTTCCGCAAGTCGACCCCGACGACACGATCGCAACAGCCGCGTCTGGCTCCGAGACTGTGCCGCCGGCTTAGTCGCCTGCTCAGGTGCCCTCGGCGAGTAATCTCACGAAGTCGGCCTCGGTGAGGATCCCGACTACGTGTCGACCCTCATCGACCACCGGCAGGCAGCTGTACTTGCCCTCGAACATGGTCCGGGCGGCCAGACGGATGTCGTCGCCGATCTCGGCGGTCTCGAGGTCGCGGGTCATGATCTCCCGGAGCCTCACGCTCCTCCAGAGGTCTTCCTGGGCGCTGATCGGCAACCGAGCATCGCCACGGCCTCTCGACCGCGCAACGTCGCGCTGCGAGATCACCCCCACCAGGATCTGGTCGTGGTCGATGACCGGGACGTGGCGGATGTCGTGCTCGAACATCAGCTCGAGCGCGTCACCGAGGTTGTCCTGGGGTGACAGGCTGAACACCCGATCGGTCATCAAGTCGCCAACGGTCATCGGCTTGGTACCCACGTCATATACCTCCGCAGCGATCCTCCCGGATCCCGTCCAGAGACGGAATCGTCACTTGGCGCAGGAGGCCTAGGTAGATGCCGAAGGGCTAGATCAGCCGTCCCACTCGAGGTTGCCGCAAACTCCGATCGCCTGGCCGGAGATATGACGCGCTGCTTTCGAGGCGAGGAAGTGCACCATGTCGGCGACCTCCACCGGGTCGATCCAGGAGCGCAACGACACGTGGCGCAAGAGGTCTGCCTCGGCCTCGTCCCAGGGGACTCGGTTCTCGCGCGCGCGCGCGTCGACCAGACGCCGTCCGGCAGCGTTGTCGATGATCCCCGGCAACACCGCGTTGCACCGGATGTTGTCGGGACCGAGCTCGCGCGCGACGTTGTAGGTGAGAGCAATCACCGCCGACTTCGAAGTCACGTAGGCGAGCCGCTTCGGCAGACCGGTGCGCGCCGACGCGCTCGCGACGTTGACGATCGCGCCCTCGCCCTGGCGCTTCATGATCGGCACCACCTCGCGCAGGGCGTAGAACACACCGCTGAGGTTGACCGCCAGGGTGCGGTCCCACTCGCTGTCACTGATTGCCTCGAGCGCGCAGCGCGGTCCGGCGAACGCGGCGCCATTGACCAGGACATCGATTCCGCCCATCCACTCGACCGCCTCGGCGATGAAATCGCGCACTTCGGCTGGGTTGCCCACGTCGGCAACGGTGCCATGGACCCCAGCGCACTCGGACAGAGTCGCGACCACCGCTTCGGCCGAGGCGTCGCAAATGTGGACCCGCGCGCCAGCGGCGAAGAAGCGGTCGGTGATCGCGCGGCCGAGACCGCCGGCGCCGGCGGTGATACACACCCGAGTCGGTCGCTCGGCGGCGTCGGGGGTCTCGAAGAGCATGGGCGGCGCGATCGTATCAACGGCGGCGCGCCGAGCTCGCGTCAAATCGCAGCCCCATCGAGCTAGCCGGAGGAGCTGCTAAAGATCGTCGAAGCGGCCGCCGCGTCCACGACCCTCGACGAAGCGGAGGGCGCCCGCTCGCCCTTCTTGCTCGACCACCGCGAGGCCGGTCGCGAACTCCTCGCGCATCGCCTGGTCGAACGCCACGTCGAACGACCGGTACGCCGACCGGCGGTCGGTCCTCATGCATAGCTGCGGGAAACGGGCGAGCTCTTGGGCAAGCTCCTCGGCCGCCGCCCGCGCTTCGCCGCGTGGCACCACCCGGTTTGCGAGCCCCATCGCGAGCGCCTCTGGTGCGCCCACCGGACGGCCGGTGAGGATCAGGTCCAGGGCGCGACCGAGACCGATCAGCCGCGGCAGCCGCACCGTGCCGCCGTCGATCAGCGGCACCCCCCAACGCCGGCAGAACACTCCGAGCACGGCGTCCTCCTCGACGACCCGCAGGTCGCACCACAGCGCCAGCTCGAGCCCACCGGCGACCGCGTGACCGGCAACCGCGGCGATCACCGGCTTCGAGAGCACCATCCGCGACGGGCCCATCGGACCGTCGCCGGTGTAGTTGGCGGCGTCGCGGTAGCGCGCCGCGCGCTCGCCTGATGCCACCGCTTTGAGATCGGCGCCGGCGCAGAACGCGCCGTGGTCACCGTAGAGAACTCCCACCCGCGCCTCGTCATCGGACTCGAGGTCCCGGAAGGCGCCGGCGAGGGCTTCCGCAGTCTCGTTATCGACCGCGTTCTTGACCTCGGGGCGATCGAGGATCACCGTGGTCACCGGACCCGAGCGCTCGACTCTGACCTTGGCCACGACCGCCTCCTGTCGAAACCGTGATCAGACTCGACAGTCGCAGCCGAGCTTGACCGTGAGCTCGCGCAGGAAATCCACCACTTGGGGGTGGAGCGGGATCCCGTTCTTCGTCCGGTCCGCTCGCGCCTGGTGCTCTTTGATCCCGGCGTAGATCACCGGCTGCGTCGGGTCGACCGGCGCGGTGGTTCGCATCCGCTCGAGGACTCGATCCATCTCGGCCTTGAACTCGGCGACCGGCCGGAACAGGTCGACGCGGAGCGCCGCGAAGAAGTGTCCGACCTCGGCGCCGACACCCTCGCCGATCCCCGCCTGAGCCCCCGACAGCGCGCCGCACAGGACATCCACAACCAGGGCCAGCGAGTACCCCTTGTGGCCGCCGCCCTCATAGCTCGCGCCGCCGAGCGGCAGCAGGTTGAAGGCCGCAAACGCCAACTTGGCGTCGGTGGTCGGACGCCCCTCCTTGTCGGCCGCCCAGCCCTCGGGGATCGGCTGACCAGCGCGGGCCGCGAGCATGATCTTGCCGAGGGGCACGGTCGAGGTCGCCATATCGAGCAGGAACGGTGGCTGGACTCCGGCCGGGATCGCGACCGCGATTGGATTGGTGCCGAGGCGACGTTGGCGGCCGAACAGCGGCAGCACCAGCGCGTCGGCATTGGTCAGCGACAGGCCGATCATGCCGTGCTCGAGCGCCATCATCGAGTAGTAGCCGGCCATCCCGTAGTGACGGCTGCCGCGTACCGCGACCACTCCGACGCCGCTGGCCCGCGCCTTGTCGATGGCAATCCCCATGGCTCTGGCGCCGACCACGTGGCCCATGCCGCCGCCGCCGTCGACCAGCGCCGACACCGGGGTCTCGTGAACGACCCGCACCCCCGGCCGAGCCTCGATGGTGCCGGCGCGCAGACCGGGCTCGTAGATCAGCTGGATGTAGTTGGAGACTCCGTGCGACGACACTCCCATGAGATCCGCTTGCACCAGGGCATCGGACGAGATCGCCGCGTCGTCGCGAGGCATCCCGAGCGCTTCGAAGATCGCCTGGACGGTCGGACGAAGGTCGGCTTCGCGGACGCGCACCAGGTCATGGGCTTCGCCGGCGGCCGGGCTCGAGTTCGCGGTCGTGGTCATCGCTGGTCTCCGAGTCACATCTCCAGGTGGGGCGCTTATGATACCGCCACCCTGCGGACCGACCCGCGGCAAGAACGAGAAGACGATGGAGTCCAGCCTCGGCAGCGAGAACAACCCCCTGCGAGTCGCGGTGGTGGGATCGGGACCGAGCGCGTTCTACGCCGTCGGCGCGCTGTTCAAGTCGTCTCTCGCGGTCACGGTCGACGTCTTCGACCGGCTACCGACGCCGTTCGGAC
>JAQBHE010000501.1:0-7030 GCA_032128015.1 Holophagae bacterium | reverse complement strand
GCCGCCGAGCAGCGACAGGGTCACCGCCTCGATGAGGAACTGGATCAGGATGTCGCGCTTGCGTGCCCCGACCGACTTGCGCAGTCCGATCTCGCGGGTGCGCTCGGTGACCGACACCAGCATGATGTTCATGATTCCGATGCCGCCGACCACCAACGACACCCCGACGATCCCCGAGACCACCGCGGTGACGGTGCCGAGCACCGAGCCGACGGCGTCGAGGATCTCGTCTTGGACCTGCACCAGAAAGTCGTCGTCTTCGCCGTCCGGGATCTTGTGGCGGTCGCGGAGGACCCGCTTGATGCCGTCGCGTACCTGATCGACCGCCTCCGGGCTTTCGGCCTTCATCTGGAGCATGGTCCGGTCGCCAGCATCGCGGCCGAAGATCGTCAGCGCTGTGTCGTAAGGAATGAACACCACGTCGTCGGAGTCTTGGCCGAGCGCCTGGCCGCGCTCCTCCATGACCCCGATGATCGTCAACGGCACCGAGCCGACGTAGATCTCCTTGCCCAGCGGGTCGTCGCCGAGTTTGAGCTCATCGATCACCGTGGTGCCGATCACCGCGACCTTGCGCCGGCGCTCGAGATCGACTCGGAGTAGGAAGCGCCCGATCTCGACTCCTTGGTTCTGAACTTCGGTAATGGTCTCCGTGACCCCGGCGACTACGTCGGGGCGGTGCTGGCGGTCGCGGTACTTGACGATCGCTTGGCCGATCACCAGCGGCGCCATCACCTCGATGCCTGGGACTTGATCCGCGATCGCCTGGCCGTCCTCCCAGGTCAACTTGAGCTGGCGCGCCATCATCCCGGGACCTTGGCGCTGGAACGGCAGGACCATGATGAAGTTCGAGCCGACGCCTTGAAACTGCTGGGTGATCACCTGCTGCAGGCCCTGGACGATCGAAACCACCGCGATCACCGCCGCGACCCCGATGATGATGCCCAGGGTGGTGAGCATCGAGCGCAGCAGGTTGGCGCGCAACGAGGTCAGAGCGATTCGGAAGTTCTCGAAAACGATCATTCCGGTGCTCCGTTGCCGTTGTGCGGCTCATCCGAGGTCACCCGGCCGTCGAAGAGGCGGATCACCCGGCGGGTGTGGCGGGCGATGTCCTCCTCGTGGGTGACCAAGATCACGGTGTTGCCGGCTTGGTTGAGCTCGTCGAACAGGACCATGATCTCGGCCGAAGTGCTGCTGTCGAGATTGCCGGTCGGTTCGTCCGCGAGCAGGATGGACGGCGTGTTGACCAGTGCCCGGGCGACCGCCACCCGCTGGCGTTGGCCGCCCGAGAGCTCGTTCGAGAGGTGGGTCATGCGGTCGGCGAGTCCGACCCGTTCGAGCGCGACCCGCGCGCGTTCACGGCGCTCGCGCCGCCTTACCCCGGCGTAGACCAAGGGCAGCTCGACGTTGGCGAGGGCCGAAGTGCGCGCGAGCAGGTTGAAGGTCTGGAACACGAACCCGATCTCGCGGTTGCGGATCGTCGCCAGCTCCTCGTCGGTGAGGGTCTCGACCGCCACCCCGTTCAACCGGTAGTGCCCCGAGGTCGGGGTGTCGAGGCAGCCAAGCAGGTTCATCAACGTCGACTTGCCGCTCCCCGAGGCGCCCATGATCGCAAGGTACTCGCCGCGCTCGACCTCGAGATCGACGCCGTCGAGCGCCCGCACCTCCTCGGTACCGACGCGGTAGTTCTTGTGAACATCGCACACCTCGATCAGCGGTTCGCTGCCGCGGTGCCCATTGCCGATCGCGCTGCCGATCGCGCTGCCACTCGCGCTGTCGGTAGCTCCGTCGGTCACGCTGCGTCTCGTCGCCGTGGGTTGGCCCGATCAGCTTGCACGGTAAGTCTGCGCGGTCAGTTGCCCACGGTCGCTTCGACCGCGACACCCGACTTCTTCTTGTCGCCCGCCTTGTCCTTGTCGGACGGATCCTTGAGGCGAATACGCTCGCCATCGGCGAGGTTGCGCAAAGCTCGGTAGGGACCGATCACCACTTCATCGGTGGCCTCGAGGCCCGCCAGGATCTCGATTCGAGTGGCATCCGAGAGCCCGACCTCGACCGCGGTTTTCACCGCCTTGCTTTCGCGCCGGACGAACACCACCTTCACCTCTTCGCCTTCGGCGGTGTCGTCGTCGTCGACCTCCCGATAGACCACGGCTTGGATCGGCACGCTTAGGGCTTGGCGATGGGTATCGACCTCGATCTCGGCCCGCGCTGACATTCCGGCGCGCAACCGGTCGTCGGGATCCTCGAGCAGCACCTTGACCTTGAAGATGGTGACATCGGGCTGCGCCGGTCGCCGGGTCCCGGAGCTGCCGATCTCGACCACCGTGCCGTGGTAGTCGCGGTCAGAGATCGCGTCCACCACCACCTTCGCCGGCTGGCCATGCTTGGCGAAGACGATCTCGTTCTCGTCGACATCGACCTCGACCAAGATCTCCGACAGGTCGGCGATCGTGCCGATCACCGAAGCAGCGTTGTTCATGGTCCCCGAAACCACCACTTCGCCCTCCTCGGCGTTGAGCGCGATCACCCGGCCGGTGAGCGGAGCGTAGATCGTGGTCTTCTTGAAGTCGTCCTGGGCCTTGGTCAGCTCGGCCTCGGCCTGGTGCACCGACTCCCGGGCCTGCTCGAGGGTCAGCTCGGCCGACTTGAAGGCGAGCTCGGCCTGGTCGAGACCTTCCTTCGCGATCACTTTCTCGGTGTGGAGGCGGCGGGCGCGGTCGCGACGGATCGTCGCGTCCTCGAGGTTGATGTCGGCCTGGCGGACGTACGAGCGCGCGATCTCGACCTGGGCGGCAGCGCGGTCGCGGTTGGCGACGAACGCCTCCTGCTCGAGGCGCAGGAACGGCTGGCCGGCCTTTACCTGGTCGCCCTCTTTGACGAACAGCTTCTCGATCTTGCCGATGACGTGGGCCGAGATGTTGACCTTGATCCGCGGGTCGACCTGGCCGCTGGCCTTGATGATCTGGGAAATGTCGGCGCGGCTCGCCGGCTCCAGGTGGACCTCGGTGCCGTCGCCTTCGCTGCGGCTCGATAGCACGCTGGCGACGACGATCGCCCCGAGCACGACGACCATCGCGGTGATGATGAGGCCTCGCTTCACTCCCTAGCCCCTTCCCTTCATTCGCGCGGACTCGATCGGATCAGCCGAAGATGGCGGCCCAGCCCACCCGGATCGCGAACCAAACCGCCCACAACGCCACCACGGTGAAAGTGACCGTGGAGCCCCCAAGACGGGTCGCGGCACGATAGCCGATCACCAGGAGTCCGAGGCTCCAAAGTTTGAAGAAGTCGATGCCGCGTAGCGCCGCCTTGACGGTCGCCGACGCGTCTTCGCCGGCGAGGAAGGACAGGTTCGACTTCACCACCCCGTCCTGGAGCTCGGTGACCGTGACCGTTTCGCGTCCAAAGACCAGCGCCGTCGTGACCAAGGTCGCAATCACCAGCGGCAGCATCGCGTGCACCGTCACCCCCAGGCTTGGTCGGTACTGCATTTCGCTGCCCAGGATCTTGAACGCCATCCAAAACACCAGGGCGATCAGCGCGAAGCCGACCGGCTGGAACACCACCACGCCGAGCAGGCCGATCAACCAGCCGAAGCGCTCCATCACCTGGACCTGGGTGTCGATCTGCTCCTCGTTGATCGAGACCCCTCTGGCCTCGATGGCCTGGCGGACCGCAGCGCCGTAGTCGAGCTTGGGCGCGAGCACCAGGTTGAGACCGATGCCGACCGCGATCAGCACCACCAATGCCAGCACCCAGGTCGGGCGCTCGGCGATCTTGGCGAAAGTGTTGACCGGATCGATCAGTGCGCCGGGGATGCGGCGCCAGCTCGTGTCGCTCATGGGGTTCTCCGTTGCAAAGCTCTGCCGGGTGCCAAGGACGGCACGTTGGTCATACGCGGCGGCTTGCTGCTTTGTTCCATCGCCCGCTAGTCGAGAGCGTCGTGGAGGTCACTGGGAATGTCAATGCTCGTTGTCGCCATGAGTCATCCGTGCGAACCTATTCTTACAGAACATAGCGCGCAGAGACTCCAACCCGCCGCGTGTGTTCCCATGGATCTCCTCGCCCTCTTTGCGGCCGGTCTTCTCGGTGCTGCCACTTCCGCTAGCCCAGGATCCGATGACGGTAGGCGCCATCGATCGCCTGGCGTTCCTCGAAGCGAGAGGCCCGGAACATCTCGGCTTCGAAACGCGGTTCTGGGGCGCCGGTGACCAGGTCGGCGACCAGCACCGCGACCGCCGGGGCGAGCTTGAAGCCGTGGCCGCTGAATCCTGCGCAGACGAAGAAGCCGCTGCCCGCGGGCACCTGGTCGATGATCGGATGCCAATCCGGGGTGATGTCATAGAGCGAGGAGTAACCGCCCGCGGTCTCGCTGTCGCTCATAGCCGGGAACCGCGCTGCCAGCCGTGATCCGACCTCCGCGCAGAAGCCGAAGTCAGCGCCGGCGGGAAAGTGGTCAGGGTCGACGATCGCCGCGGCCTCGGAGGCGTCGATGACTCCCCCCAAGCTCCGGCGGTCGAGGTCGGGGCGCAGATAGCTGCCGTGCACGAGGTCGAGCACGACGGCTTGCGGCGGCGGCCGCTCTGGGGTGCTGCGGAAGAACGCCACCTGGACCCGGCAGGGATCGATCGGCGAGGCGATCCCCGCCATCTTCGAGATCCGAGCGCCCCACGGTCCAGCGGTGTTGATGACGACCGGCGCACCGATCTTGTCGGAAGGAGTGTCGACGCCGACGACTCGCCCGGCGCGGAAACGGAGCGCGGTGACTTCGGTCTCCTGGCGAATCTCGACCCCTAGCCGGCGACCGGCGCGGGCGATCGCCGTCACCGCGAGATAGGGGTCGACGAAGCCGCTGTCGGGCTCCCAGACCGCGAGCGCGAGGTCGTCGGTAACGACATCGGGGAGCAAGTCTCGCAGCTCGCTCGTCGCCAGCACCTCGGAGCGGATTCCGAGCCGGCGTTGCAGCGCGGTGTTGCGCTCGATTCCCTGGCGATGCTCGGAGCTCCCGAGGACCAGGAACCCCGTGCGCCGGAAGCCGCAGTCGTCGCCGGCTCGTTCGCGGAGCTCACGGTAGAACTCGAGCCCGTAGGCCGACATCCGGGTGGTGGTCTCGTTCGAGTAGTGGGTGCGCAGAATCGCGAGCGAACGCCCGGTCGGACCGTCTCCGACCAGGCCCTTCTCGACGACCGCCACCCGTAGCCCGCGCCGAGCGAGCTCCAGGGCGGTCGAACAGCCGATGATGCCGCCGCCGATCAGGATGGCGTCGTAGGGCTCGGTCACCGTCGGAGGTCCAGGCTAGTGGAGCGGGTCTATCTCCGCTCTTTGCGGTGGGCTCGTGACGGGAAAGGGCTCGCTCCATGGAGCACCGCCGCGATCACCGAGTCGAGGCTGGGCACCTGGTAGCCGAGCACTTCGGTCGCCTTGGCGCAGTCGTAAAAGAGGTACTTGCCAGCGTAGCGCAGGACCTCGCGGCTCTGCTGGGGTAGTCCAGGAAGGCGCGCCAGAGTGTGCGCCAAGACGTCCGGAATCCCGATCACCGGTCCCGAGCGTCCGGCGGCGCGGCGGAGCCGGCGGCCGAGCTCACGGTACGTCATGTTCTCGCCGGCCACCATGTAGCGCTCGCCGGGAGCGCCGCGCACCGCCGCCGCCAACAGGGCATCGATCACGCCGTCGGTGAGCGCGAGCGAGAAGCCGCCGCCGAGGGCGAAGCCGGGCCACGGGATCGCGAGGATGCTGTCGAACAGCTGACCGCCATCGCCGGGCGAGATCACGTAGAGCAGATTCACCAAGCTGACGTCGAGTCCGCCCGCCACGTACGATGCCGCAATCTCCTCGGCTTCGTGGTACGGCTTGGCGAACAGCAGGTGGTCGTTTGCCGGGTCGTAGGCGGCGGTCTCGTCGAGCGAGCGGCCAGGTCTGTCGCTTGCGCCGAGCGTTTCGCACGACGAGATCGCGACCACCTTGGCGACCCGTTGACGACTCGCGGCTTCGAGCACGTTGCGCATTCCGGGCACGATGATCTCGTGCAACTGGTCCTGGCGCAGGCTCATGTCATTGCTGCCGGCGGCGTGGAAGCACAAGTCGATGTCGGCGCAAGCACGTACCAACGAGTCGAGGTCGCCCAGATCTCCCTCGACCAGATCCACTTGATTCGCCCAGGGGGCGAGCAGCTCACGCGGGGAGGTGGGCCGCACCAGGCCGCGGCAGCGCATGCCACGTTCGGCGAGGGTGCGCACCAGGTGGGAACCCAGGAACCCGGTCGCGCCGGTGACCAGGATGCGGCGAGCCGAGAGGTCGACGGCTGTCATCGCTCGAGGCTCCATGGACGGCGCGCAGCCCGAAGTGGCGAGACAGCTCGGCGTGCGGCAGTCCCGATCGGCTCTCGGGTCAGGCGTTGGCCCGTTCGGGGCCGCCGATCACCAACGTGGCGTTGGTGCCGCCGAATCCGAAGCTGTTCGACAGGTGGACCCTGGTCGATCGTTCGAGTGGCTCGCGCAGCACCGGCGCGTCGCCAAGCGCCGGGTCGACCTGGTCGAGGTTGGCCGAGGCAGCGAGGAAACCGCCGTCGAGCATCGCCAAGGAGTGAATCGCCTCGTGCGCGCCGGCGGCGCCGAGGGTGTGACCGCCCAGCGCCTTGGTCGAGGAGAAAGGCGGCAGCTGGGAGCCGAAGACCTTGCGCAGCGCGCGCACCTCGGCGATATCGCCCGCGGGCGTGCCCGTGGCGTGAGCGTTGACATAGTCGATGTCGCCCGGCTGGAGGCCAGCGTTGGCGATCGCGAGCGCCATGCAATCGGCCGCGGCGCGGCCTTCGGGCTCGGGCAGGATCAAGTCGAAGGGATCGGAGTTGCTCGCGTAACCGAGGATCTCGCCGTAGATGCGCGCGCCGCGCCGCTTCGCTGCCCCCAGTTCCTCGAGCACCAGAATGCCGGCGCCGCCACTGAGCACGAAACCATCGCGGCCGGCGTCGAACGGCCGTGACGCCAGCGTCGGCTGCTCGTTCCAGGCGGACGACAGCGCGATCCGCAGGGCG
>JAQBHE010000500.1:0-9680 GCA_032128015.1 Holophagae bacterium | reverse complement strand
GGGTCGACTTCGCCCTCCCCTGGGGTCGGGTGGATCGTTCGCGCGGAGAGGCACAACACGGTCGCCACCGCCTCGATCGCGCCCGCGGATCCCAGCAGGTGGCCGATCGCACCCTTGGTCGAGGTGACCGGCACCGTGCCGGCGCGGGCCCCGAACACCGTCAGCATCGCTTGCCACTCGGCCGCGTCGTTGTGGGGCGTACCGGTGCCATGGGCGTTGACGAAATCGATCGCATTCGGCTCGAGGCCGGCGTCGGCCAATGCCGCCACGATCGCCGCCGCGGCGCCCCGACCGTCGGGATCCGGGGCGGTCATGTGGAAGGCGTCGCACGAGGCTCCCGCCCCCAACAGCTCGGCCAGCGGACGCGCCCCGCGCCGAGACGCGTGTTCGCGCGTCTCGAGCACGAGCACCGCAGCTCCCTCGCCGAGACTCAGGCCGGCGCGGTCGCGTCGAAAGGGACGACAGGGTTCCGAATCGACCGCGCGTAGTGCGTTGAATCCCGAGTAGGTCAGCTGGCAAAGCGAGTCTGAACCGCCGGCCACCGCGACCTCGACCTCGCCCGAACGAAGCGCGGCGACCGCCGCTCCGATGGCCAGCGCACCGCTCGCACACGCCGACGACAAGCTCAACACCGGGCCCCCGATTCCGAGGCTGCGTGCGACAGCGTCGCCCGGGTTGTTCAGAGTCTGAGAGGCAGTCCACTGGAGCGGCGGTCGCGGGGCGTTCTCCAACAACGCTCGGACGAACCGCTCTCCTTCCGCCATCCCGGCGGTGCTGCCACCGAAGTACAGCCCGGCGCTGGGCAACAGCGAGGCGATGCCCGCTTGCGCCACCGCTTCTCCGGCCGAGACGACGGCGAAGCGATCGGCCTGAGACAGTCGGTGCCAGCCCGCCACCCGCGAAGACACCGAGCTCGGAGCTTCGGGCACTTCGGACGCCAAGTCGGTCCGCTGACCGCCGACATCGAAGCGCTGCGGCCGACCGACCGTGGTAAGGCCCGAGACCAAGCCTCGCCACAGGAGCTCGCGACCCCAACCGAAGGCAGAGACCGCGCCAACCCCGGTGACCACCACCCGTTGGTGATCTGGTCTGGCGCTGCCGGTCATACCTCCGCAGCCGCACCCAGCGACTGGATGAGCTTCTCGATGCTGGCCACCGAATCGAAAGTCCCGGGCACGATGTCTTCGGTATCGATGGTGATTCCGAAGTCCTTCTCGAAGACCACCATGAGCTCCAGGGCGTCGACCGAGTCGAGCCCGAGACCCTCGTCGCCGAACAACGGCGCGTCGTCGGCGATCGATTCCGGAGTCAACCCCTCGAGGCCAAGGCTGTCGATGATCGCCTGTTTGATTCGGGTTCGGAATGCGTCGTCGAGGGTCATGATTCTCCGTGCGTCGTAGGGCGAACGAAACCGGCGTGACTCGGTTCGGCAGAATGGTCCTCAGCGACCCACGCCACTCCGGCTGGCCGTCCCCCGATCTGGCCGCCCAAGGGCCTCCCAGTATAGCCAAGGGCTGGACTGCCCAACAGGAAACGCGCAAGATGAACCGCTGCCCCTGAGGGGACCTTCGCATTGAACACCCGAGATCCGATCCTCGAGGCCTGGGCAGGACGGTGCCGGCGGCATCGCGACCGCCCGTTGGTGATCGCCAGCGCTCAGATTGCCACCGTCGGACAGATCGACGACCTCGCGAACGAGGTCGCGGCCGCCGCCGAGGGCTTGGGGTTGGGCCTAGGGGCTCGGGTCGGGCTGTGCGCCGCCAACGGCCCGGGGTTTTTCGCGGCGCTGCTCGGGCTCCGACGCGCCGGATGCGTCGTCGCTTTGCTCGATGGCAGCGCACCGCAGGCGGATCGCCTCGACCAGAGCCAGCGCTTCGGCTGTCGGTCGGCGCTCACGGTCACCCAGCCGTGGCCCACAGACCCAGGCTGGCTGGATTGGACGGCTGTGGAGGAAGCGGCTGCGGCGGAGCTCCCCGACGGCGCCGCGTTCCTCAAGATCACCTCGGGCACCAGCGGTGAGCCGCGGGCCGTGGTCGCAACCGCCGAGGCCCTGGTCGCCGACGAGCAGGCGCTGTGGACGACCATGGGGCTCCGCGACAGCGACCGGATTCTGGGCGCGATACCGATGTGTCATTCCTATGGAATGGGCAGCGTGGTCCTGCCAGCCTTGCTGCGCGGAATCCCGATCGTGCTCCCCGATCCCGGCCACCCGTTCGGCGCGCTGATGGCCGCCCGCGCCCATGACGTGACCTTTCTGCCGACAGTCCCCGCCTTCCTCCACGGTCTGGTGCGATCTCGCAACCTACCACCGGCGCCACGGTCGCTACGACTGGTGGTGTCGGCTGGGGCTCCGCTGTCCCCCGACGCGGCGACCCAGTTCCGTCGCGCCTGCGGCTTGCCGGTGCACGTGTTCTACGGCGCCAGCGAATGCGGAGGCATCAGCTTCGATCGCGAGGGCGGCGCCGCCGAACGGGGCACGCTGGGCACCCCAGTCGACGGCGTCTCGATCGAACTAGTCCGCGACGACCCAGAACTGCCGGCCGAACGGGGCCGGGTGGCGGTGCGATCGCAGGCGGTCGCCAGCGGCTACACCCCGACCCCCGACCCACACCTCGGGCAGGGGCAATACCTGAGCAACGACATCGGCGCTTGGGACGGTCCCGAGCTGCGGCTCCACGGGCGCATCGACGCGGTGATCAACGTCCGCGGCAAGAAGGTGGACCCGGCCGAAGTCGAAGCGGTGCTCTCCCGGCACGACGCCGTCCGCGAAGCCGCAGTCATCGGGATCCCGGACATCGACGGCAGCGGGCAGGTGGTGCGCGCGATCGTGGCGGGAGAACGCAGCGCCCTCGATCTCGACCGCCTGCGCGCCTGGTGTCGTCACCGACTCGCCGAGCACAAGCTCCCGCGCAGCCTCATCGTCGTCGATCGGCTGCCGCGCACCGACCGCGGCAAGGTCGATCGGCGGGCGTTGATCGGCCTCAGCAGCGGTTCCTGAGCCCGAGCTCGCAACCGCCCCCTGTCGATCTCTACTCCTTGCGCCGCTTTCCCTTGGCGTACGCCGGGCCCCAGCCCTGCTTCGACACTTCGCGGCCGAATTTCTTCATCCACTTGAAGAACTTGCTGTCGGTGGTGGACCAGTTCGTGCCGCTGACCACCCGCTGGTGAATCGCAGCCACCAGCTTGCCGCTCTTCTTGTCGACGAACTTCATGTCGATGGTGGTGCTGCCGGCGCCGGCGCCGAAGCCGACCAGGGCCTTGGCGGCGGTGCTGCCGGTGCTGCAATCGGCGATCCGTCCCTCGACCAGGATCTCGCCGGACTCGTTCGACGACGGCAACTGGGAGCCGAAGTTCCGGTTCAGGGTGTCGGCGAAAGACCGTGCCATTTCGGCCGACATTTGGCGCGCGAGTCGGTGATCGTTCTCGTCGCGATCCTGCGCTTTCGGCCCCACGAAGTCTCTAGGCTCTGGCCATGCCTGGAAGTGCAGGGTCTTGCCACTGAAGTCGTACCCATCGCGCACCCACAGATAGTCGATCTCCTCGGTACCTCGAAACTCCAGGCTCTCGGACGAGAACCACCCTGGATCGAGACGCCCTTCGTCGAGGCCTTGGGCGTACAACGGCACCGCGGCCGTGAGCAGCGAAACGGCGAGACTGAGGACGGCGGTTGTGACGATCGAGCGCATGGTCGGGGCTCCTTTTCTGAAAACTAGAGAACCAGAAGGCTAACCGGACCCCATCCGATTCGCAAATCCGGGCGGTCAAGCCGGTCAAGCCGGGTAGTCAAGCCCCCAACGCCGCCGGCCGCCTCCTGGCCTCGGCCGCTCGCGCTCGCGCGAGCGCCGCCAGACGACGTCCATAGGTCGGCGGAGTCACCCCGAGGAGCGCCGCGCCGCGAGTCTTCGCGTTCGGCACTCGCTCGTCGATCAGACCCAGCAGCAGATCCTCGCTGCGCTCGCAAGAACCGGCGGTGTCGGAGCCGGCGACGATCCGTTCGAGAGCTGCCACCACTCGAGGCCAGCCCGGGGATCGGATCGCGAGGCCCGCGAGTCGCTGGTCGTTGGCCTTGACGATGCGGCGCCGAACGCTGGTCTCGGGCTGGCGCAAGATCCCGGCTGCCTGGCGGGCGTTGCCGCCGGAGTGGCGATCCGCGGCCAGTACCAGGTCCTCCCGGAGCCATCGGCCAAGCCCCGGCAAGACTCGCTGGTCGACGCCGAGGGCGCGATCGACCTCAGCGACCAGCAAGCGCTCGAGGTCGAACCAAGGGTCGGCCGAAACCTCCTCCTCGACGCCATCCGAGACCCGGTCGGCGCCTGCTCCGCCGTGGACCGGCACCGGCCCCGGGCCACCGGCGATTCGCAGATCGTCTGGCGCCAACTCCTCCGACTCGCTCAGGATCACCGCCTGCATCATCCGGTTCTGCAGCTCGCGGACGTTGCCCGGCCAGCTGTACTGGAGCAGCAACGCCTCGGCCTCCGGAGTCAGCGCCCGCGCCCGCTTCCCGTACAGCAGTCCGTAGCGCTGCAAGAAGTGCTGGGCGAGGTAGAGGATGTCCTCCGGTCGTTTGCGCAGCGGCGGAGCCTCGAGCGATACCACCTTCAGCCGGTAGTAGAGGTCCTCGCGAAATCTTCCGGCGGCAACTTCCTCGAGGAGGTTACGGTTGGTGGCAGCGATGATCCGGACTTCGACCGCCACCGGCCGGTTCCCCCCGACCGGGGTGAAGTGGCGCTCCTGGACGAACCGCAGGAGCTTCGCCTGGACTTCCAGCGGCAGTTCGCCGATCTCGTCGAGGAACAAGGTCGAGCCGTTCGCCTCCGACAGCCGGCCGACCCGCCGCTGGGTGGCACCGGTGTAGGCGCCGCGCTCATGACCGAACAGCTCGCTCTCGACCAGGGTCGGCGGGATCGAGCCACAGTCGACCACCACCAGGGACTTGCGGCCGCGCGGGCTGAGCTCATGCAGCGCCCGCGCCAGGAGCTCCTTACCGGTTCCGCTCTCGCCCTCGATGAGCACCGTGGCGTCGGTCGGCGCCACCCGGCGAACCGTCGCCAACACCCCCTCCATCTCGGCGGATCGAAAGAGCAACTGCGAGACCTCCAGGGCGTCGCGGAGCTGATTCAGTTCCTGCTCGAGTCGTCGTTTCTCGTCCTCTTGACGAGCACTCTCGCGGGCAACCAGCCGTGCGCGATCGAGCGCCACCGCGAGCTGGGAGGCCAGCGCTTCCAGGAAGAAGGCGTCGGCGGCATCGAACGGCCGACTGGCGGCGTCGAAGGTCAACCCGATACTTCCCAAGCAGCGCCCATCGACCGCCAGCGGGAAAGCGGCCCTCGGTGAGCCATCCGGAGCGGCCTCGACGACGGCCGCCCGCCGCGTTTGCGCTTGCCGCATCAATTCCTGGTCGGCAGCAGGAACCAGCTCCGGCGCCAGCACCACCAGTTGGCGCTGGTCATCCGCCTCTAGTCCGAACAGGAACCGCCGCTGCTCGCCGTCGTCGGCGGCCACCAGAGCCCGCTTCGGACTCAGAGTCCGCATCAGGTGCTCGACCGCCTGGGAGGCGAGGACACGCTCGTCGCCGCTGCTCGCCACAGCGCGAATCGATCCCCACAACAGCGACATGTTGCGATAGTCCTTCACCGGATCGCCGGTGAAGATGTCGCGCAGCCGGTCGACACCCTCGCCGACCGTGTCCGCGTCGGCACCCCACACCTGAACTCGGTTGCCGCCGCCGAGCTTCGCCGCGTTGAGCGCGCGGCTGGCACAGCGAATCATGTCGTCGGGCAAGGTCGAACCCAGCTCTCCGGCCTCGAGGCCGAACAACCCGACGCTGCAGCCGAGCTCGATCTCGCCCAAGAGCGAGGTCTCCGCGACGAGCCGGCGGACCTTCTCTGCGACTTGCTCCGCGGCAGCGACCCCGGTTCCCGGCAAGATCACCGCGAACACCGCGGCACCGTAGCGCGCGACCACGTCGGAAGTACGCAGGCCGGTGCCAAGCAGGTGGCCGAGCTCGGCCAGGGCGAGGTCACCGGCAGCGCGGCCGCGCCGGACGTTGACGGTGTCGAAGTCGTCCGGGTTGACCAGCAACAGAGACAGTGGGGTCTCTCGCTCGGTGGCGCGTGCGAGCGCTCGGCCGAGCAGGTCCTGAAACTGCAGCCGCCCGGGAAGCCCGGTAACACTGTCGTCGAGGAGCTCGGAAACCCGTTGCTCTTGCCAAACCAGGGCCCCCCCCACCGCCAACAGCCACGGCCAAGCCCTGGGTGCAACGTCGTCGGACAGCTGGAGCGGCAACACGACGGCGGCGCCCGGCTCGGCTCCGGACGGGCGCGCGAGCCGCAGCCCAACCCACAGCGACCTCGCCGTTGGACCCAAGGCGGGCGCTTGATCCGTGCCGCGGCGTCGCAAGCTGGGGTCGGCCACCGACTCGATCAGTCCCTCTGCCCTCGCGGTGGTCCGTAGCAGCACGACATCGTCTTCCCTGCCCGCCAGCTCCACCGGGTTCTCGAGCCCAGCAGCTCGACGCTCGAGGTCGGGCCAAGAGGCACGAGCGGAGGCCAGGTCCACAAGCTCGGACGGCTGCTCGCCCGCCCCGACCTGCAGCAACACGTCGGCCCCGTTCGCGCTACCGGGAACGAACAGCGCTGCGGCCTTGCCGCCGGTGAAGCCCAGCAGGCCCTCGAGATAGAAACGGAGGATGGGTCGAGCGGAAATCATTCGAGCCCAACAGTTTAGGCAAGAGTATCGCCCTTCGCCAACGCAAAGCTGACGTCAACCGGAAATTCGGTAGTTGTCAGCCTTCTTCTCGGTCCGCGGCGGCATGATCTGCTCGTGTTTGCTCGATCGTCGGCCGCCTGAAGTCGAGCCGCAAGGTTCGGACGGGCGGTGCTGGTGCGATCAACGGGCGAATGCGACCGTGCCGAGCACGACCTGGTATCGTCGCCCGCCGAGGAGGACCGCTCGCATGCACTGTTCCCGTCCATCGCTCATCGTGACCCTGGTGCTACTCACCATCGCGCTTGCCACACTCGGCGGCCGCTCCCGGCTGCGCGCCGACGAACCGGTGGACTTCGCGACCCAGGTCTGGCCGATCATCGAGTCCCATTGTCTCAAGTGCCACGGTGCCGGCGAGACCTTCTCGAACCTCCGATTGGACTCGCCCGAACGGATCATGAAGGGCGGCGATCTCGGACTGGTGGTGGTCGCCGGCAAGCCGGACGACAGCCCATTGTTCACCCGCACCGCGCTGCCGCCCGACGACCTCGATTTCATGCCGGTGGAGGGCGACGGCTTGAGCGAGGACGAGCTGGCCATCGTCAGGGGCTGGATCGAGCAGGGCGCGCAATTCGGCGACTGGAAGGCTCCGTAACCCGAGGAGATACTCGGACAGGCTCGTTCGCCGACCTCGGCGGTCCTTGACCGTGCAGTTCAATCCGCAAATCGCTCGAGTCATCGACTCGCCCATCACCCAGTCGCGGGAATGGGCCGCGAACTGGCGCGGCGAAGCGCCGCTCATCGACGTCTCCCAGGCGGCTCCCGGCTACCCTCCGGCCGAATCGCTGCGCCAGCACCTCGCCGAGATGGCGTTGCGGCCGGACACCGCCGGCTATACCGATCAGCTTGGCATCCCAGATCTGCGCGCGGCCCTCGCCGACCGGATCTCCCACGAGTACCGGACCGCGATCGACGCCGAGCGCGTCGGCATCACCGCCGGCTGCAACCAGGCCTTCTGTGTCGCGATCTCGGCACTTGCCGGCCCCGGCGACCAGGTGCTGCTGCCGGTGCCCTACTACTTCAACCACGACATGTGGCTGCGGGCTCTCGGCATCGAGCCCCGATACCTCGAGTGCGACTCCTCCCAAATCCCGGATCCCGACCGCGCTGCCGCGGCGATCACCGCCCGCACCAGGGCGATCACTTTGGTCACGCCGAACAACCCCACCGGCGCGATCTATCCCGCCGCCGTCCTCGACGCCTTCTTCGACCTCGCCCAGCGCCGCGGCCTGGCGCTGATCGTCGACGAGACCTACCGCGACTTCCGCCTTGAGCCCGGTGTTCCCCACCGCCTGCTCGAGCGTCCGGAATGGCCCGAGACCTTGATCCAGCTCTACAGCTTTTCGAAGGCCTACTGCATGACCGGTCACCGGATCGGCGCGATCACCGCCAGCCGGCGTCTGCTCCGCGAAGTCGCCAAGGTGGTGGACTGCATCGCGATCTGTCCGAGTCACCTCGGCCAACGCGCCGCGCTGTTCGCCCTCGAGAACCTCGCCGGTTGGAAGACCGAGAAGCGGCAGATGATCCTCGGCCGCATGGCGACCTTCGCCGACCTCGCGGCGGCCCGGCCCGGTGGCTTCGAGCTGGCATCGTGGGGAGGGTACTTCGCCTACGTTCGGCATCCGCTCGCGGGCCTGGATTCGGTCGAGGTCGCGCGACGGTTGGCCCGCGAGGTCGGCGTGGTGTCGATCCCCGGCGGGCTCTTTGGTCCCAATCAGGAAGCCTACCTGCGGCTCGCGTTCGCCAATCTGGACCAACCGGGAATCCGCGAGCTGGTCCTGCGGCTCGAGAGCTTCGCTGCCCATCCCGCTGGTTCATGATCCGGCGCTTGCGTGCTGACTTTCACCACGGGCTGCTAGGATTCCGACCGCGATCATGATCCAACGCGGCACCGGCTACACCTTGTTGCTCCTCGCTACTTCGCTGTGGTTGGCGTTGGTGCTCGCCGCGCCTTGGGCACGATCCGAAGGCTGGGAATGGGGTGCCTGGCTATACGCATTCTTCGCGCCGGTCTGCCATCAGATCGCCGAGCGTAGCTTCCATTTCCTCGGCGAGCCGCTCGCGGTGTGCCACCGTTGCACCGGCCTCTACGTCGGCTTCGGTGTTGGCCTGGTGGCGTGGCCTCGCCTAGGACGGGCCCGGAATCGGCTCCGCGAGCACCCTCGGCTGATGTTGGCGTTCTTTGCGCCGATCCTGATCGACGCCCTGCTCCTGCCCAACACCCCACTGACTCGTTTCGTCACCGGCTTTCTGGCGTCGTTCCCGGTCGGACTCTTCGCCTGGATCGCCGCCCTAGACCTTTTCCGGTCGCGCCCGTTCGCGGCCCTGGGAGAAAGAGATGAAGCAACCCCTACCTAGCAAGATGATGCCGGCGCTGGTCGCCGGCGCCGCGTTCGGCGTCGCCTCGGGGATCCCGATCGTCAACCTCGCCAACTGTGCTTGCTGCGCGCTGGCGATCGGGGGCGGTCTCGGCGCCGCCTTCCTCTGGCTACGCAACGCGCCGGCGGTGGCCGAACCGCCCTACGGAGACGGCCTGCTGTTGGGCCTGATCACCGGCGTCATCGGCGCCTTGACCGCCACCATCGTCGGCATTCCCTTCTCGTTGATGGGGTCGGCGATGGGCTTCGGGGGCGTCGAGCAGATGCGCGAGATGATGGGCGACCAGGACATCCCACCGGCACTGGAGAACATCTTGGGAGCGATGGGGGGCACCGGGTTCGGCATCGGAGCTGCGATCGTCTCGCTGTTGTTGTCGCTGGTGCTGTTCTCGATATTCGCCGCCGTCGGCGGTTTGATCGGCACCGCTCTGTTCCACAAGAAGGCGGCTCCAGCGCTCTGAAACGCGGCCGGCAGCGGCTTGCGCGCCGGACACCGGAAATGATGAAACACCTGGTATGCCGGGCGCCGCTCGCGGC
>JAQBHE010000499.1:0-5249 GCA_032128015.1 Holophagae bacterium | reverse complement strand
CGCAAGCACAAGAGCCCGCAACCCGGCCGGTGAACACGGTCGATCTTCGGTCGCGGCTGGGCAGGGGGTCGATCAATCGCAACATGGGCGTTATCCTCGGGTGCGCCAAGCTGGTCAGCAAAGTTGATCCTACTGCTCTCGAGCGGGCCTGCAGGTTGGCGGGCGTCGACCCCGGCGAACGTTGTAAGCTAGCGACAGCTCGACGGTTCACCACACACAGTCCGCCATCTGCCGCCAACCAACGAGGCGACAGGAAAGGACCGAAGGTCAGAGTGTCGCTCGCACCGCCACCACTGAGCTGCCCCAGCCCGCAGTACCGCCTTACGCGCTGCCGCAGCGCGCCGAGACTGCTACCCGCGGCCCTCGCGCTGGCGCTTGCCATGACGATCGCGCCGGCGGCGCCAGCCCAGCAAAGCGAGCGCCCGCCGATCGCGCGTCCGGTCGGAAGACCGGGCGCGCGCCCCCACGCAGCCGAGCGTCCGGCACTCCACGCTCCAGGGTCCGATCACCTTGCGACATCCGAGGTGGTGGCGCTGATCGACCGCGCGGCGCGCGCTCTCGGCTCGCCGACCCTGACCGTGGCGGTGGTCGACCGCATGGGTCGGGTGCTCGGGCTCTACCGCCGCCCCAACGCGCCGATCGCCAACGACGACCAGGCGGTGGGCCTCGCGCGGACCGCCGCGATCTTCAGCAACGACCAGGCGCCGCTGTCGTCGCGCACCGTGCGCTTCATCAGCGGCATCCACTTCCCGCCCGGGATCCGCGACGCTCCGAACGCAGCTCTCTACGGCATCGAAAGCACCAACCGCGGTTGCGATCTCGGCGCGCCCTTCATCCCGGGGAACGAAGTGCCCCAGCTCAAATCGGTAGTGTTCAACGCGCCTTGCAATTCCATCGACTCGAGCGGCTGCGGCCCCGGAGTCGTCACCGGAAAGCAAGGCCCCTTCGACAGCAATCCGAACGCGGTCGACCCCGGGGGCGTGCCGGTCTTCAAGATCGCCGCCGGCGGCGGACTGCTCGCGGTCGGCGGCATCGGGGTCACCGGGGTACCGGGACACCATGCCGAGTTCGCGGCCTTCTCGGCGGCGTTTCCGACCGGAGTGCCGGCCTTGCCAGCGCCCGGCCGGGTGTTCATCGACGGCGTCCGGTTGCCATTCGTCGAGCAGACCGGCCGGCCGTCCGGAACATCGCCCGGCGCCGGAGTGAGCGGTCTCGACCTCCAGATCCCGTCGGTCGACGGCGGCGCTGCCCCCGACGGCTACCTGGTGGGACCGCGCGCCGGTAGCCGGCTCGGGAAGGCCGAGGTCGAGCGTCTGGTCGCTCAATCGATCGCGGTCGCAAGCCGCACCCGAGCGGTGATCCGTCTGCCCCTCGGGTCGCGGGCCCGGATGGTCATCGCGGTGGTCGACACCAATGGCGAGCTTCTCGCCCTCTATCGGATGCCCGACTCGACGGTGTTCTCGATCGACGTCGCGGTCGCCAAGGCGCGGAACGTGGTCTACCTGAGCGGCCCCGCACCGGGCGCCCGCGCCGACCTGCGCGGAGTGCCCGCGGGCACCGTGATCAGCAGCCGCACCATCAGCTTCGGCGCCCAGCCGCTCTTTCCACCCGGGATCGACGGCAGCGGACCCGGTCCGTTCTTCCCGTTGTTCCTCGACCACCGGACGCGGCCCTGCTCCCAGGGCAGCCAGCCCAGCCAGCCGTACCAGAGCGGGGTGGTGTTCTTCCCCGGCAGCCTGCCGCTTCATGTCGGCGGCCAGCTGGTGGGCGCGCTCGGGATCTCCGGCGACGGAGTCGAGCAGGACGACTACGTGTCGTTCGTCGGCGCCGCAGGCTTCGTTCCCGATCAGAGCCGATGGGCCGATCGGGTCATCGTCGACGGCGTGCGCCTGCCATTCCTCAAGTTCCCGCGCAACCCGGAGCAATGATGACCGGCTCCGCGCAGCGACCTCGGCCTCCCGGGCGCTCTCGCGTGCTCTTGGCGGTGGCAATACTGGGCGTGCTGGGCGTGCTGGGCGTGCTGACGGCAACGCCGCCCGCGGTCGTCGCACAACCGACCGCCAGCACGCCGCCAGCACGCATCGAGATCTCGGGACCGCGTGTCCTGGTCGCAACCCCCGAGTCCGCGACCATCGAAGGCATCTCGGATGCCCGTCGCGGCTCCTTGATCACGGTCACCATCGGCGACCGCACCGAGACCGCCACCCTCGACGCTCACGGCCGGTTCGCGCTGCGCTGGCCCTTGCCACTGCCGCTGGGAACCACCTGGGTCGAAGCGTCGGTCATCGACGCCGACGGCCGCGCCGGCCGCACCCGCAAGCAGCTGCTGATCCGCGCCGGCGATGGACAGGCGCTGCGACCGCTGGTCACACCGCCACCGACCTTCGGCGGCGCCGAGCAGGCGGCGGCCGAGGAAGACTTCGAGAGCGCCACCGACCGCTGGCGGATCACTCCGCCGCCCTACGAGCTCACGGTCACGGGCCGGCGCTGGGACCCCTACAACCAGAACAAGTGGAAAGGGGACTACCCGATCCGCGGTGACGATCTGTTCCTGGTGTTGACGGCGACCTCGGACACTCTGGTCGACGGCTTCTCGGTGCCGACTCCGAGCTCCGTGTCGGCCGATCGTCCGGGCAGCATCGGGTTCTTCGGCCAGCCGGCGCAGCAGCTGGTCCAGCAGAACGTCTTGTTCTCCGCCGATCTGTTCCGCGGCAGCACCGCCTTCAAGCCGATCGAGTGGCGGATCAAGGGCACGGTGATCGCGAACGGCAACTATCTGCGCACCGCCGAGAACGCAGCGGTCCGTCCCGATGTCCGCGCCGGCGTCGACCGCGCCCGGGGTTTCCCGGCACTCCAGGAGCTGTTCTTCGAGAAGAAGCTCGCAGACCTCAGTCCCAACTACGACTTCGTGTCGATGCGCTTCGGCGTCCAGCCGTTCAACTCCGACTTCCGCGGCTTCATCTTCAGCGACACCAACCTTGGAGTACGGCTATTCGGCAGCACCGCGTCGAATCGCAACCAGTTCAACCTGGCGTTCTTCGAGCGGCTCGAGAAAGACACCAACAGCGGCCTCAACCGCTTCGAGCTCCGCGATCAGGAGGTCGCGGTCTTGAACTTCTACCGCCAGGACTTCCTGGCCGAGGGCTACACCGCCCAGGTTAGCGTGCACTGGCTGCGCGACGAGGCGAGTCTTTTCTACGACCGCAACGGCTTCCTCGCACGTCCCGACCCGATCGGCAGCTTCACCCCCCACCAGGTCGAGGCGCTCTACCTCGGCTGGGCGGGTTTTGGTCGACTGGGCCGATTCAACATCGACCATGCGGTCTATTTCGTCACCGGCGACGACAGCCTCAATCCGATCGCCGGACCGGATCCGATCACCCTCGACGAGCCGGTCGACATCTCGGCGTGGATGGCGGCGGTGGAGCTGTCGATGGACCGCAACTGGTACCGGCCGCGGTTCTCGTACTTCTACGCATCGGGCGACGACCGTCTCGAGGACCGGGACGCCAAGGGCTTCGACGCGATCTTCGATGCCCCGAACTTCGCCGGCGGTGGCTTCAGCTACTGGAACCGGCTCGGGATCCGCCTCGCCGGCACCGGGGTGGCGCTGGTCAGCCGAGGCAGCCTGCTGCCGGCGCTCAAGACCAGCCGAGACGAGGGTCAGCCGAACTTCGTCAACCCAGGGATCCACATCGCGACCGCCGGGATCGACCTCGAGCTGACGCCGAAGATCAAAGCGATCCTCAACGCCAACTACCTGCGCTTTGATGAGACCGCGGTACTCGAGGGCGTATTGTTCCAATCCAACATCGACAAAGCGATCGGCTTCGATCTGGCAGTGGGCGTGCGCTGGCGGCCATTTCTCAACAACAACTTCATCGTCATCGGCGGCGCCGCGGCCCTTTTGCCCGGTGACGGTTTCCGCGACATCTACGAGTCCGACTCGACCCAGTACGGGTTGTTCTCGAACGTGATCCTCACCTTCTGAGGAGAGGGAACCGAATGCACAGACTAGAGCGAACGACGCGCAAGGCAGCGATCGCAGCCCAAAGCTCGTGGCTGCCGCTCGGCGTCGCGGTCGCGCTGCTGATCGTCGCGCTCGGGCCCGCCCGCGCTACGACCGTGCTGGTGAGTGCGGTGGCGGGTGCCAGCGCGCCGCTGCTCGACCAGACCGCGGCCCAGGCACAGAGCAAGAGCGCCGGTTGCCTGAGCTGTCACGTCGGCATCGACGAGGCGCACGCCTCGCCGGCGGTCAAGCTCGGTTGCACCGACTGTCACGGCGGCGACCCCGGCCCGGCGGTCGATCCTGGCGTTGCCCCCGGGAGCGACGCCTATCGCGCGGTCCAAGACACCGCCCACATCCAACCGACCTTCCTCGAACTGTGGCTCGACGCCGACGGTCGACAAAGCTCGGCGAACCCCGTGCGCTCTTATGCCGCGGCGCTCCAGGAAGCCGCCGAGTTCATCCGCTTCATCAACCCCGGTGACCTACGAGTCGCGCAGGAGAGCTGCGGCGGCTGTCACCCGGCGCAGGTGGCCGCGGTGCGCCGCAGCCCGATGACCACCAGCGCGATCTTCTGGGTCGCCGCGGCCTATGCCAACGGCATCGTCGGCCAAAAGGCGGCGTTCATGGGCGAGATCTACGGCCGCGACGGCGACACCCAGCGCCTGGTGCAAAAACAGCCGCTCACGCCCCGGCAGGAAGACCAGGGCGCGCTCACCACCCTGGTTCCCCTGCCGCGCTGGCAGACCATGCAGCCCGGCGAGTACTTCCGCGCCTTCGAGCGTGGCGGCATCCTCAACCCTTCGTCGTTCCCCGAGATCGGCAACCCCAACCGGCTCGACGAGCCCGGCCGTCCGGACATTCGGCTCTCCAACCGCGGGCCGGGGACCGGACTGCGGATCAGCCCGGCGCTGATCAACCTCCACAAGACCCGGCTGAATGATCCCCACCTCTCGTTCTTGGGCACCAACGACCACCCGGGCGACTACCGCTCGAGCGGCTGCTCGGCTTGCCACGTGGTCTACGCCAACGACCGCGACCCGGTGCATTCGGGTCCCTACGCCGGCTTCGGCCATCTCGGCCAGACCGCGTCCTCGGATCGGGCGATCTGCGGCAGCGACCCGCTGTGCGCGAACCGCGAATCCGGTCACCCGATCCAGCACCGGCTGACCCGCGCCATCCCCACCAGCCAGTGCATGAGCTGCCACCTCCACCAGCCGAACTCGTTCGTCAACACCTTCCT
>JAQBHE010000498.1:0-5973 GCA_032128015.1 Holophagae bacterium | reverse complement strand
CAGGGTCGCAGTCGCGGTCACCGTACCCGCGGGCACCGCGAAGAACGACACCGTGCCGTCACTACCGGTGACCGACGGGAACGTGCCGCCGGAACGCACCGTCACTGCGACGCCACCGATCAAGGAGCCGAGGGCGTCGCGCACCGTCACCCTTACCGAGCCCTTGGCGCCCAGAGTGAGCCGGAAGGGGTCGGCGAAGCTGCCCGTCCCGGGCAGATTGCTCGGCCCCTGGAAGCTCGTGACGGTGGCGCTAGCACGACGCAGCTCGCCGCCGACTTCGGTCGCCTCGATGGTGGCGCTTCGAGTGGTGAGCACTCCGGGAAACTCGAAGATGTCAGTTCCAGGCACCGCAATCGAAGTTCCGAACGCGTATCCGGCGGCGGTCCCGAACTCGTTGACGCTCTGACGAATCTGGACGAAGAAGCCGCCACTGCTCGCGCCACTGCTCGGGTCGAGCGCGCGATCGCCGGCCGTGAGCTTTTCGAACAACCGCAGGTAGACATCGCTTGCCGGCTCGAGGAACAGGTTCAAGTCGGCGATCGGCGCAGTCTCGGTGAGGGTCACCGAAGTGGTCGCACGTCGCGGCGAGTCCGGGGCCACCGCGGTAGCGGTGAATGTCCCTTCGGGAATACCCAGGAACGCGAAGCGCCCGCGATCGGCCGCCGCCGAGCTGGTGGTCGCGAGTGCGCGCAAACTGCCGCTGGTGGTGCTACCACGGAGCTCGACCGTGGCAGCCGCGACCGGCGTTGGCGTCGCTTGGTCCGCGAACAGAGTGCCGCGCACCTCGCCTCGAAGGTCAAGAAACACCGTCACCGCGACCTCTTGACCCGCGGCGGCGAGCTGGATGCTCGACAGTCGCGCGCTGCGACCGGTGGGAGCATCGAAGGCGTACACCGAGTAGCTGCCGAGCGGCAGCGCCTCGAAGCGCGCCTGCCCCTGGCTGTCGCTGACCAACAGCTCGCCGGTGCTCGCCCGCACTTGCGCGTCGACCACCGGTCCACCGGTGTCGGGATCGCGCACGGTCACCCGCAGGGTCGCCACCGACGCGGACATCACGATGTTCGGTAGGTCGACGATCTGCCAGTCGGCGGTGATCTCGCCGCTGGTCGATCCGCGGCGACCGATCTGAACTGGGTCGCGAGCGACCACCCGAATCTTGCCCGCCGACAGACCGCCCACCTCGTAGCGACCTTGGCTATCGGCGACCAGAAACGCATGGGTCACCTCAGGCACGCGGCGATACGGGTAGCTGCCCTCGACCAGATACACCTGAGCATTCGCGAGCGCCACCAGGCCGGTGCCCGTGTCCTCGAGCACCTGGCCGCGCACCGTCCCCTGGGCCTTGAGGTCGACCACCAACTCGAGGATCTGGCCGCCAGTGGTGATCAGGCCGTCGCTGCGACCGACTCGCTCGACGCTGCCCACCAACCCACGGGCGGTCACCGAGACATTGCCTTGGGGAACGAGCTCGAATCGAAACTCGCCAGCGGCATCGGTGAGCTGCGATTGCGGCAACAGCCGGCCGGCAACCATCCGGACTTCGAAGTTGGGCACCGGAGTCACGCCATCGACATCGACCACACGACCGTGCACGGTCGCAGCGTCTTCGAATACCACCTCGAGCTGGACCACCTGGCCGGGGTAGTCGATCGTCCCCTCGATCTCGCGGATGCCGTGGAACGGGTTGTAGGCGACGAGCTCGAACGGCCCCACGGGTAGCTCGAGGTCGAGGCGACCATTGGGGTCGGTGGTGGTTTCGGTGAGCTCGCCGCGCAGAGTCACCTCGCGTGCAGCGACGCTGTAGAAGGTCGGTCGGTAGTAGATCGGGGTGAGAACCCCGGTGGCATTGGCGGTGCGGGCTTGAACGCTCAACGAACCTGAGCCGCGCATCCGCACGGTGACGAAAGGCCGGTGGCCGCCGAACACGATCCGGGTCTCGGCCTCACCGATGTAGCCAACGCTCCCCGGCTGCAGACCGTCGCCGACGTGGGCGGTCACCCGGTAGGCGCCGACGGGCAGATCGGAGAACGACCAGCTGCCGTCCGGGCCCGAGATCACTTCGCCGTAGGGAAACACTTCGACCGCGACGCCGCCGCGCGGCCGGCCCAGAGGATCGAGCACCACGCCGTCGATGCCGCCGCGCATCGAGGTCAACAGGATCGTCTGCGCAACCACCTCCTCGGGAGTCGCTGCGACGATTGGCGGCAGGTCGACCTGGCCCTGGAGCTGACGACCGTAGTCGATCGCCATCACTCGGTAGCGCGAGTCGAACGCGCCTTGCACCGGCACGCCCTCGAGGCGATAGCTACCGTCGGCCGCGGTGTAGGTGAAAGTCCCCGGGCCGGGCACGAACACTGGTGCCCCGGCCACCGGCAAAGTGCTGTTCGAGAGCGGGTCGAAGAACAACACCGAGCCGGTGATCGTGCGGGTCCCCGCGGCCTCGATGGTCAGCTCGACATCCCGGCTCTCGCCCGGCGCGAGCAGGAACTGGGTGAACGCGCTGTTCCGCGACAGGTCGAACTGCGAGGCCTGCAGGGTCACCTGGCCGGCGCCGACCCGTTCGAAGTGGAAGCGACCGTTCGCCTGAGTGCGAAGGCTGCCAACCGGCTCACCGTTCGACAGAACCGCCACTCGCGCGCCATCGAGTGGAGCTCGTGAGCCACCGGGATCTCGGCGAAAGACCGTACCGCTGACCGTGCCGCGTCCGCGATCGGTGCTGCGACGCGGCAGCACCAAGAGCACATCGACCGTGGCGCCGGGGCGCTCGATGCCGACGGTCGCGAAGACCTTGCGATCGAAGTCGTCGCTACCGACCAGAGTGATCGGGCCGACCGGCAATCCTCCGAGACGAAACGAGCCGTCGGCGCCGACCGCGATTTCTTTCTCCTCGGTGAACAGGAAGCTCACCGCGCGCACCTCACCCTCGGGAACCGGCCGCTGATCGTCTTGATAGACCAGACGACCGGTGATCGTGCCGCGACCGAGGAGGGCGATGTTCAACCGCTGCAGCCGATTGAGCAACCGGATCGTCGACCCGACCTCCTGGACTTCGGCCGGCTGGAGGTCGGGATCGGGTCCCGCGGGCACCGTTGCCTTGACCCGAAACGCATCGAGCACGCTGCGATCCCAGTGCGGCACCTCGACGAAGTCGAAGGCGAACTCGCCGTCCGCCGCAGTCACCACCTCGCCCAGCTTGTCGCGCACCACCTTGACCCCGGCGCCGCCTTTGACCACGCGCTGACGCACCAGCTCGACCAGCGCGCCCGCGACCGGTTGGCCGTCGCCGCGTAGCACCCGGCCGCCGACCAGGCCGCCGGGGTGCTGGGGCGTCGACTCGAGGGTGATCTCGGGTACGCTGGTCGACAGCGAGTACCCGAAACGGTCTCGGATCTGGAAGCTGTCGACCAGGTGCCGGTGCTCGACTAACGGCGAGCCGTCGGGCGAAAGCAGTGCGCTGATCGGCGAGCTGAAGCGCACCAGTACCACGCGCTCGCTGTCCTGGACGAAGGCTGCGGTGCCGACCTTGTCGAGCACCAGGTTCGCGACCACTCCTTGGGAGTCAGCGCCGCTCCACTGCGAGCGCACGAGATAGGGCGCCGGATCTTGCGCCGACGCCTCCTCCGGCGGACGGTTGAACAGATAGGCGATGCCGTGGCCGTAGCGGTTGGGGCGGGTGATGTTGCCCTCCGCGTCGGGACCGGTCTCGGCAAGCCGCAGCTCTTGAACCGCGCCAATGATCCGGAACGGCGGCAGCGGCACGGTCGACCGTCCAGCCGGCGAGATACCGGGAACCGGCAGACCGGTGGCAGTGTCCACGACATCGAAGCCGCCGCCGCTCGGGTCCGGCGCCGCCGCCCCGGCTGCGATCTCGTAGACCGCGCCCGGCGGCACGTCGATCGTGCCCAGGTCAATCCGCCGAAACTCGCCGGAATCACCGGCGGGAAGCACCAGCACCAGCCGTCCTGAAGCCGCGACATCGAGGTCGTTGCGCAGTACGACCCGGAACTGCTGACCGGCTTCGAGGTGCCCGACCAAGGCGAGCGGCATGAATTCGTTGCCCAGCGGCGAGTCGAGCACCGGCAGGATCTCGCCAAAGGGCAGGGTTCGCACCGCCGAAGGGTCATCGCTGGCGCCGACCAGACGGCCGCCACCGGGACCGCCGCCCGTGATCGCCTCGATCTCGAGGCCGGGCAACGGGTCGTTCCCCAGTGGCACGAGTGTCGCGGCGAAGAACGGTGGCGCGTAAGAGGTAGTCGCAGCGAAGTGATCGAAGAGCTCGAGGCCGTCGAGACCGCGACCCCGCTGCTCGGACTGAATCTGGCGCGCGAGCTCGAGCGCTGCCGCCCTACCTTTGGCGGTGCGCCGGCGCAGCTCGTCGAACTCGGCGAGCGGGTGCCGGTTGCCCAAGTGATCGAGCGCCAAGACTTCCAACGACTCGAGCATCTCTTCGCGCAGCAGAACCCGCTGGCCGGCCTCCGCCAGGTCGATCGCGCGGCGCTCGACGTCCGAGCGGATCACCGGCGCCACGGTCGAGGGCGCGAGACCGGCGGGAGCCACCGCCAGGCTGTAGGCAAGCCCGAGCAATCGGACCTGCGACCGTAGGAGCTCGCCGCTCGCGACATAAGGCGGCTCGAGATAGCGGGTGTAGCGCGGTAGCACCAAGGTCGCGGGCGACAGCGGGATTCCGAGCTCGCCGACTCCGGTGCGTAGGACGATCGTCCCCAGACCCGCCACCGAGGTCGACTGGAAGGTGGTCGCGACCACTTGGCCGGTCAAGTCGGCGACCAGCCGGTACTCGACCGTCTGGCCTTCGCCGGGCGCGAGAGCGGCGATCGTCCGCTGCAAAGTGTCGGTGGGATCGGCGCGATGAGCACCGGTGATGTTCTGTTCGGTGAGGTCGACGGTGATCAGGTTTTGGGTCGCCCGCGACAGGTTGGTGACGGTGACGAACAGCGAGTACGCCTCGCCCTCGCGGACGATGTCGGGGTGGCTGAAAGTGAGGTTGAAGCGCGCGTCGACCACGTCGACCGCTGCCTGGACGCGGCTCTCGAGCGGTAATGGGTCGCGACCCGGGCGCAGCAGCTCGCCCGCAATGTCGATGCGCACCGCATGAGTCCCCGGTACGACTCCTTCGAGGGTCCAAGTCGCCGCTCCCTGCTCACCGGGATCGAGCAGGTCGCTGCCGTTCGCTTGAAGCACCGGCAACGGCTGGCCTGGCCCGATCGGCGGCTGTGTGCGTGCAAGCCGCAGCACCGTCTGGCTCGGCAAGCGGATCGCGCCGGTAAGCCCTCGGAGCCGCGCCCCCGAGCCGCCGGGAGCGCCATTCGCGACCACCAGCTGGGCGTCGAAGAACTGGTTGAGGAACGTGACCGTGCCCGGGATCACGATCGCACCGAACAACGGCAGCACCAGCTCTTCGAGCCCTTCCTCGCCGAGCGCATCGAGCCGGGACTCGGGGAGCTCGAGCTTGAACGGCACGATGCTCGGCGGCTGCCAGCGCTTGACGATCCGCTGCAGATTCGCCGGCAGGTGATCGAGCATCACCCGCCGCGGCCCGATCGCCGACACCGTACCGTAGCCCTCGTAGAGCAACGGGAACTCGATCTCGACAATCTCGTTGTCGAACGCGAAGCCGACCGAAAAGTTGAATGCTCGAAAGTTCTCGGCGTCGAGCGAGACCCCTCGCGCTGCGAGCTCCGCAAGGCTGAGTGCCCGCACCGTCGCCGAAGTGAGCAGGATCTGACGCACCTGGATCACCGCCAACGAAGGCTCGGCGAAACCGACCACTGCCCCGGTTGCTACAGAAACCAGTCGGATGTTCTCGAGGAAGTAGTCGCCCTGCTGCTGGAATCCTGGCAGCACGAACGCCCCTCCCGGCGCCGTTTCGAGCTCGATGGCTCGCGGCAGCTCGGGACCGCGCAGTTCCGCGAACACCACCAAGCCCGATCCGCCCGAGGACCCTGCTTGGGCGCC
>JAQBHE010000497.1:0-4133 GCA_032128015.1 Holophagae bacterium | reverse complement strand
CATCGCGATCACCTCGGCGACCCTGGTCTCGGCGACCGCGAACGGATAGATCCCGACCACGCCAACCCCGTGGGTGTGGACGTGGAGCATCAAGTGGATGGCTTCCGCTTCGTTGATCGAGAACACGAACTGCAGGATGTGGACCACGAACTCGCGCGGCGTGTAGTCGTCGTTGTGGAGCAAGACCTTGTATAGCCGCGGTCGCTTGACCTTGACCCGAGTCTCGGTGCGGGTGAGCACCTTGCCTTGTTGATCCTGTTTCGCCATCACGAACTCCGCGGCCCCACTCCGGAACTCTACCAGTGCCTTGCTCCGGGGTTGGGCGACCGTCCGTCGCCCATCGAGGCCTTCTGGTCCACCGAGCCTGGCGGCCGACTTCATGCCGCCGATTGGAGAGTGGTTGGGCGCGGCGATCGAAGCGAACCGCGCCGTCACCTCGAATGGAGCGCGGGCTCGTCGCCTGCCTCGTTGGCTCCGACAGGCTAGACGTCGCGGCTCGGCGCGCCGCGATGCGCGAGACCCTGTTCGGCGCGCCATTGGCGGACCTCCGCCTGGCGATGGTCGGCGTCGGCCGCGAGTGCGCGTCCGATGACCGCTCGCACCTTCGCTTCGGCGAACCAATGGCCACACCAGGCTACGGTCGGCTCGAAGCCGCGGCTGACCTTGTGCTCGCCTCCTGCGCCGCCCTCGAAGCGTTGGACGCCGCGCTCGATGCACTCGTCGATCGAGTGGTAGAGACAGACATTGAAGTGGAGGAAGCGGTGCTCCTCGAAGCAGCCCCAGTATCGACCGTAGAGCTGGCCGCCACTCGCGAGGTTGATCGCCCCGGCGACGGTCCGGTCGCCGGCCTCGGCGATCACCAGCTCGACTTGGTGCGGGAGCCGCTCGAACAGCAGGCGATAGAACTCGCGCGAGAGGTAAGTGCCTCCCCACATGTACTTGGCGCAGGTGGTCGCGTAGAGACGATAGGCGAGGTCTGCCCAGCGCGCGGGGTCGGATACGATCTCGTCGCCGCGCAGAGTGCGGATTGTGATTCCCTGGCGTGACGGCTCGTTGCGCTCCCGGCGTGCCTGGTTCCGGCGTTTCGAGCTCAGTCGGTCGAGCCAGTCGTTGGCGCTGGTGTAGCCGTAGTTGTACCAGTGGTACTGCACCAAAGCCCGTGATCCGAACCCGGCCGCCGCGACCACTCCGCGCTCGTCCGGGTGGTGATACAGAACCTGCACCGCGGCAAGGCCGTGCTGTCGCGCCAGCTCGCAAGCGAGCCCCAGCAGCAGCCCACCAAGGATCTCTCGATCCTCGCCCGACCGGACCAGAAGGCGGCGTCCGGCTACCGGGCTAAACGGCACCCCGATCACCAGCTTCGGGTAGAGGCTCGAGCCAAGCTGGTGCAGCATCTCGCCGAGTCCCCAGTCACGCGAAAAGTCGCCCATCCCATCACCCTTGACGTATGCCGGCGCGGCCGCCAGCAGGCCGCGTTCGTCCCAGGCGGTGAGGTGGCACGGTTGCCAGCCGTGACGCGGGACGACGCAGCCGGTGGTCTCGAGCGCCCACAGGAAGGTCCACGAAGTGAACGGGTCGTCGTCGGGTCGAATGTCGTCCCAGGCGCCTTGCGGGATCTCCTCCAAGGAGCTGTGCACCTTGAGATCGACGGAGCTCACCGCGCGGAGAGTAGCAAGCCCGATGGGCGACAGGAGGCGGTTGGCGGACTCGCGGAGGCTAATCATTTTGCGTTGGTGGCCCGCGGCATCCGATAGGATGCCGCCGGTGCAGCGGCAGATCGAACCTACGGAAGGAGCGAGCCGATGAAACGGATCGGAGTGATTGCGGCGATGGTGGCGGGGTCGCTCTTGATGAGCGCAGGTACGGGTCGAGCGGCGGGGTTTGCGATTTTCGGATCGTACTTGTCTCCAGCCGATAGCGACGAGATGCTGGGTTTCGGGATGCGGTTGACCTGGATCGTGAACGATCATTGGGATCTCGACCTGACCGCGAGCTCGTACGACGGCGACGCTGCGATCGCCGCGATTCCGGCCGCCGGCGGCTTGCTCCCCGATCGGATCTCGAACATCGATGTCGTGCCGATGGACCTGGGGGTGCGCTACCGCTTCGGCGAAGGTCGACGGTTTCACCCCTACTTCGGGGTCGGCGCCTCGTGGGCTCAGTTGCGCTCAGAGATCGGCGAGCTCGACGACGAGATCGGCTACTACGCTTTGTTGGGGGCCGAGCTCGGCGACGAGATCGGGCCGCGATTCTTCGTCGACGTCACGTACCGCAACCTTGACGGCAGCATCAAGCGCCGCGGTGGCAGCGTGTCCTACCAAGAAGCGATCGACCTCAGCGGCCCGGGAATCAACGCCGGGATCACCTGGCGCTGGCGGTAGCTGCGGTCACCGGCGCGTCAGCGCCGCAGCGAGGCTGGATTCGGGGCCGATGACGATCGCGACAGCCGTACGCCGGGCCTTTGGTGGCCACAGTATGGTGGCGCCGCTGCGCCGCGTGGTGGTGCGGCGGCCGGATCGCTGGTACGCGGTCGAAGACCCGGGTCGCTGGCACTACCGATCGACTCCTGATTTCGCGGCGGCGCAGCGCGAGCACGACCTCTTCGTCCAGCTGCTGACCGACTGCGGCGCCGAGGTCATCGTCCACGACACCGTCCTCCCCGAGCTCGCCGACTCGGTGTTCGTTCACGATCCGGCGTGGGTCACCGACGGCGGCACGCTGGTGTTGCGTATGGGCAAGCGGCTCCGTTGGGGAGAAGAGGAGGCGCTCGGCCGCTGTCTCGAGAGCGCGGGAGTACCGATCCTGGCGGGGCTGTCCGCCGGCGCTCGCGCCGAAGGCGGCGATTTGTTGTGGCTCGAGCAAGACCTGCTAGCGGTTGGCCAGGGCTTTCGGACCAACCGCGAGGGTCTCGACGCGGTCGCGAGCGCCGTCGCGGATCTCGGAGTCGAAGTCATGCCGATCGACCTGCCGGTGGCCGGGGGTGCCGATGCCTGCCTGCATCTGCAATCGCTGATCAGCCTGGTCGATCTCCAGATCGCGTTGGTGTACCAGCCGCTGCTGGCGGTGACTCTCTACCGGCGACTGCTCGACCGCGGTTACCGCTTGGTCGAGGTGCCGGACGAGGAAGTGGCCTCGCTCGGAGCCAACGTCCTGACCCTCCAACCGGGACTGTGTGTGGCCCTGGATGGCAATCCGGTGACCCGCCGACGGCTCGAGAAGGCAGGAGTGGAAGTGCGGGTCTTTCCCGGGCGCGAACTGTGCCTGAAGACCGAAGGCGGCCCCAGCTGTCTGAGCCGACCGGTGCTGCGCGAGTGCTGATCGGTCCGTTTGCCGACCCAGGAGCCTGTCCGAGCCCGCACCCATCTGCAGGCGCTGGGTGTGCCCCGATCGAGACCACGATAAGCTAGGAAATTGGCGTCAGGCCACTCGAAGCCAACTGTTGATGCCGAAAGGACGGTCGGAATGGCGAGCCAAGAACGTGAAGGAACCGCGGAGAAGCCCCAGAAGCAGGGGCCCCGGACCGTGACCGTGGAGCAGCCAGAGGCGCCGGCAGTGGCCGAAGCTCCCAAAGAGGAGAGGCTGCGAATCGACGTCAAGCTGCTCGACCAGACCCGCGACGTGGTGGAGCGGCGGCGCCGGGTCGAGGCACTGATGGCGAACGCCGAGAAGCGAAAGCCGAAGGTCAAGGACGCGATCTACCGGCGGGTGATCGGCGACTATCAACGCCAGCTGCACGCCCTGGTCGGTGAGTACAGTCCGCTACGTGACCAAGTGCTCGGCCAGCTGCGCGAGGTTCGCAGTTGCGAGCTCGAACTGCGCCGGCAGTCCGAGGCAGTCAGCGATGAGCTCGAGGAGATCCGTTTCCGCTGCGAGATCGGCGAGTTCGAGAAGAAGGAGCTCGAGCAGTTCGAGCGGGACAAGTCGGCGGCGGTCAAGGGGCTCTCCGAGCGCCTCGAGGTTGCCGACAAGACCTACGCAGCCGCCCGTGAGCTGCTGGGTACGGAAGTCGAGCCTGCTCTGAGCGAGGCTCCCGCGAAACCTGCGGTCAGCCGCCAGCGGACCGCGGTGATGGCGACGCCGGCGGTGCCTCAGGCCGCCGATAGCAAAGCACCGCCGCCGGCACCACCGCCGCC
>JAQBHE010000496.1:0-6181 GCA_032128015.1 Holophagae bacterium | reverse complement strand
CTCGGGCACCATCGACGGCTACCAGTCGCTCGACGAGCACGCGGCGCAAGAAGAAGCCTCGCCGCCCGCCGAGGAAGGCGAGGGCGTCGACATGCTCTATTCCTCGGGCACCACCGGGCGTCCCAAGGGAGTGGCGAGGCCGATGACCAGGGCGCCGATGGGTACCGTGCCCGAGGGTTTCCAGCTGTTCCTCGACCGCTACGGCGCCGGCGTCGATTCGGTGTACCTGTCGCCGGCGCCGCTATACCACGCGGCGCCCCTGCGTTTCAACCTGGCGTTCCAACGCGCCGGTGCCACCTGCGTGGTGATGGAGCGCTTTGACGCGGTCGAGGCGCTGCGGCTGATCGAGCGTCACCGGGTGACCCACAGCCAGTGGGTGCCGACGATGTTCGTGAGAATGCTGAAGTTGCCGGAGTCGCCGCGATCGACGTTCGACCTCTCGAGCCATCGGGTGGCGGTCCACGCCGCCGCGCCCTGCCCGGTCGAGGTCAAGAAACAGATGATCGAGTGGTGGGGGCCGATCCTCTCCGAGTACTACGCCGGCACCGAGGGCAACGGCAGCACCTTCATCACCTCCGAGGAGTGGCTCCTGCATCCCGGATCGGTGGGACGACCGAGCAACGTCGTCGTCCACATCCTCGACGAGCAGGGCCGTGAGCTGCCACCGGGCGAGCCGGGGTCGATCTACTTCGAGGGCGGGGCGGCATTCGAGTACCACAACGATCAGGAAAAGACCCGCGACAGCTTTCGTGACAACGGCTGGTCGACCCTCGGTGACGTCGGATACCTCGACGACCAGGGCTATCTCTACCTCACCGACCGTAAGGCCTACATGATCATCCGCGGCGGGGTGAATATCTATCCCCAGGAAGCGGAGAACATCCTGATCACCCATCCGAAGGTGTACGACGTCGCGGTGTTCGGGGTTCCCCACCCCGAGCTCGGCGAGGCGGTCAAGGCGGTGGTGCAGCCGGCGATCGGGGTGGTCGGCGACGCCGACCTCGAGCAGGAGCTGATCGCGCACTGTCGGGCCCGACTGGCGCGCCAGAAGTGTCCGGAGACCGTCGACTTCGAGACCGAGCTGCCACGCCACCCCACCGGCAAGCTCTACAAGCGGCTGCTCCGCGACCGCTATTGGGGCGACCGCAAGTCGCGAATCGTGTGAAGGTCGGCGCCGCGCGCCGTGAAGGCGGTGCACGGGCGGGCGCGGGCCTGCGGGGATCCGGGCTCGGTTAGACTCCGGCCTCATTCGTCGGGAGGAAGTAGTACCCGTGAAGAGAGCCGTGCTATCCGTTCTGCTGTTGTCCCTGCCGTCGTCGCTGGGGTCGCTGTCGGCCGCGGTTGCCAGCGCCGAGGAGCCGATCGATTGGGAGATGGTGAACCGGATCCGCGACGAGGGCTTCCAGCGCTCGCAGGTGATGGAGACGCTGCGCCATCTGACCGACGACATCGGCCCGCGGCTCACGGGCTCGCCGGCGATGAAGGCAGCCAACGAATGGACTCGCGATCAGCTGGCCGGGTGGGGCCTTGTGGCGGCCGTGGCCGAGCCCTGGGGTGAGTTCGGTCGCGGCTGGTCGTTCGACCGCGCTGCGCTCCACGTCCTGCGCCCGCGCGCCACGCCGTTGTCGGCGTTGCCGACGGCTTGGACTCCGGGAACCGCCGGGCCGGTGCGTGGACTCGCGGTCCGGGTCGATCTCGGCGACGACGGCGATCTCGAGAAACAGCGCGGCAAGCTCCGAGGCAAGGTGCTGCTGCTCGACGAGGATCGCGAGGTGCGCGACGCCGACCAGCCCGAATTCTCGCGCTACGACCGCGAGAGCCTCGACGAAGTGGCCGGGTATCCGATCGGCGGCGGGGGGCGCCCGGATTTCCGGAGACGCGGCCGCGGGCGGCGCGAGTTCCAAAAGAAACTCAACGAGTTCCTGGTCGCCGAGGGCGTGCTGGCGACTCTCTCGATCAGCGGCCGCGACTCCGGGATCCTGCGGCTAGGTGGCGCTGGCTCGCGCGAGCCCGGGGAGAGCACCGGGGTGACGGCGCTGGTGGTGGCCGCCGAGCAGTACCGCTGGTTGCTGCGTCTGCTCGAGGGGGACGGTGAGGTCGAGCCCGAGGTCGAGCTCGAGGTCGAAGTCGGCGCGCGCTTCTACGACGACGACCTGATGGCCTACAACACGGTCGCCGAGATTCCGGGCACCGATCTGCGCGACCAGGTGGTGATGGTCGGCGCCCATCTCGACTCGTGGCACGCCGCGGCGGGTTCGAACGACAACGGCGCCGGCAGCGCGGTGGCGATGGAGGCGGTGCGGATTCTGAAAGCGCTGGGGGTTCGGCCGCGGCGGACCATCCGGATTGCGCTGTGGACCGGCGAGGAACAGGGACTGCTCGGCTCGCGGGCCTACGTCGAGAAGCACTTTGCCACCCGCCCCGAGCCGACCGACCCCGAGGAGCGGAAGCTGCCGCGCTCGTTGTGGAACGAGACCTGGCCCATCGAGTACCGGCCCGATCATGCCAAGTTCTCGGCCTACTTCAACATGGACAATGGCAGCGGCAAGTTCCGCGGCATCTACACCCAGGGCAATGTCGCGACGGTGCCGATCTTCGAGCGCTGGCTGCTGCCTTTCAACGATCTCGGCGCCGACACCGTCACCAATCGCAACACCGGCGGCACCGACCACCAGTCGTTCGACCGCTACGGTCTGCCGGGATTCCAGTTCATCCAAGACGAGCTCGATTATTCGAGCCGTACCCATCACACCAATCTCGACCACTACGACCATGCGCGCGCCGAAGATCTCAAGCAGGCCTCGGTGGTGATGGCGTCGTTCCTGTACCACGCGGCGATGCGCGACGACAAACTGCCGCGCAAGCCGCAGCCGCAACCGCGGCCGGCGGCCCGCGACCGGGCGGATGGCCGGCAGTGATTCCGAGCCCGGACTGGGCCACAGTTTGAAGGTCGCGGTCCAGCTCCCCGGCCTGCCGCAGGCGAGCACCCTCGAGGAGCGTTTTGCCATCGAGCTCGAGGCGCTGGCTCCGATCGGCGCCCGGCTGGTCGAGGTCGCCGCCCGCGACGAGACCGGATGGATCGCCGAGGCGCGCGATGCCCAGGCGATTCTCACCTCGTGGGGAGTCCCGATCGGTAGGCGGGTGATCGAGAGTCTGGACAACTGCGTGGTGATCGGCGTCGGCAGCATCGGCACCGACATGGTCGATGTCGACGCCGCGACCGAGGCTGGCATCGTGGTCACCAACGTTCCCGACGTATTCATCGAGGAGGTGGCCGACCACGCGATGGCCCTGCTGTTGGCGGCGGCGCGCCGCCTCGGCGAGATGTCATCGCTGGTGGCTGGCGGTGGTTGGTGGGAGGGCCGCGCGCGGTTCGCGGAAGTTCCACGTCTGCGCGGCCAAACTCTCGGTCTGGTGGCCTTTGGCAGCGTCGCCCGCGCGGTCGCCCGGCGGGCCCAGCCGTTCGGTCTGCGGGTGCTCGCGCACGACCCCTACTTGAGCGAGCTGGTGATGACCGAAGCCGACGTCGAACCGGTGGGACTCTCCGAGCTCCTCGAGCGGTCCGACTTCGTGTCGCTGCACCTGCCGCTCAACGACGAGACCAGGCACTGGATCGGCGCCGCCGAGCTGGCGCGGATGAAGCGAGGGGCGATCCTGGTCAACACCGCAAGGGGCGGTGTAGTCGACGAAGCGGCCCTGATCGCCGCGCTCGAGGCGGGGAGCATCGCGGGAGCGGCGCTCGACGTCTTGGAGCGCGAGCCGCCGGCAGCCGAGAACCCGCTGCGGCGGATGGCCAATGTCGTCGTCACACCTCACGTTGCCTCGGCGTCTTCGCGAATGCGCCCGGAGACCCGCCGGCGGGCGGCCCGAGAAGTTGCGCTGGCGCTCGCCGGGCGCTGGCCGATGTCCTGTGTCAATCCTGACGTGCTGCCGCGAGTGCCCCTAGAGCGCTGGCAGCCCTATTCGATGTCGCGCGGTCCCAACCGCTGAACCCAGTCAAAGATACTCCGCCGCCGCCGGCCGTCGTGGTTCCTCTTTCCCCTTTGATCATCTCTGTTTCGGCCCTCTTCGCTTTCGTGTCGCTGGTGGCGGCGCGCGCCGACGCCGTTGGCGAGGTGCGGCCGTCGCTGGTGGCGGCGGCGTTTGCCGAGCCGCCGGTGCTCGACGGCGCAGTGCTCGACGACCCGGTGTGGGCGGCCGTCGAGGCTGCGACCGGCTTCTGGCAGGTCGAACCGTTCCTGGGCCAACCGGCGAGCGAGCGCACCGAGGTCCGGATCGGGTACACCGGCACCACGCTCTATGTCGGGGTGGTGTGCTACGACTCCGAGCCGGGGTCGTTGGTGGTCTCTGACAGTCGGCGCGATTCGTCGCTCGATTCGGCAGACAGCTTCCAGATGATCGTCGACACCTTTCGCGACCGCCAGAACGGTTTCGTCTTCGGAACCAATCCGGCGGGGATCGAGTACGACGCCCAGGTCAGCAACCAGGGCGAGGGCGGCGGCCGGCGGAGTAGCAGCGGTTTCAACCTCAACTGGGATGGGTCGTGGGAGGTCGTGGCGCGGCGCGGTGACTTCGGTTGGAGCGCCGAGCTGGCGATCCCGTTCAAGACCCTGCGCTACCGGGGCGCCGGACCCCAGGAGTGGGGGCTCAACTTTCAGCGCAACATCCGGCGCAAGAACGAGCGCGCCTACTGGGCGCCGCTCGACCTCCAGTACAACCTCTACCAGGTCTCGGAGGCGGGCGTGCTGCGAGGGCTCGAGGCGCCGCGCCAGCGCAACCTCAAGCTGTCCCCCTACGTCCTCGGCTCGGGCGGTCGCGCCGGCGATCCCGGAGCCGAGTCGGAGAGCCAGACCGAGGCCGGGCTCGATCTCAAGTACGGGGTCACGTCGAGCCTGACTCTCGACGTCACCTACAACACCGACTTCGCCCAGGTCGAGGCCGACGAGCAGCAGATCAACCTCAACCGTTTCAACCTGTTTTTCCCAGAGAAACGGCCATTCTTCCTCGAGAATGCGTCCCTGTTCTCGGTCGGAAACCCGGGCAATGTCGAGCTGTTTTTCAGCCGCCGAGTTGGTCTCGACGAAGGGGTCGCGGTGCCGATTGTCGGCGGTGCGCGGTTGTCGGGCAAGATCGGCAAGACCAGCGTCGGCTTCCTCGGCATGCGCACCGAGGAGCTCGAAGACCTGCCGGCGAACGACTTCACGGTCGCCCGCTTAAGCCGCGAGTTTCCGAACCGCACCCGCATCGGAGCGATCGCGGTGGCCCGCGACAGCAGCGGCGGGCTGGCGTTGCCGGACAGCACGAACCGTACCTACGGCATCGATGGCCAGGTCGGGATCGGCCGTCACTACGACCTCTCGGGTTTCGTCGCCGCGACCGAGACCCCGGGTCTCGTGGGCAGTGATCACGCGTTTCGCTTGCGCGGCAGCTACAGCTCGCCGACCTGGCGCTGGAGCGGCGAGTACGGCGAGGTCGGCGACAACTTCAACCCCGAGGCCGGGTTCGTGTCGCGTAGCGGCTACCGTCGTCCGTCGTTCTTCCTGTTCCGACGCATCCGGCCCGCCGACCTCGCCGGCCTCAAAGAGATCCGGCCTCGGTTCTTCTACAACGGCTATTGGCGCTTCGATGGCTTTCAAGAGAGCGCGTCGGCGTCACTGGCCACCAGCTTCGAATGGCGCAACGGCTTCGAGGTCGAGTTCGACGTCCAGAACCAGCTCGAGGGCCTGCGTGAATCGTTCGAGGTCTGGCCGGGGATCGTAGTGCCGGTCGGCACGTACCGCGAGAACGAATTCAGCGTCGACGTCCGCACCAGCCGCGCGCGCGCGCTGAGCGGTGGGGTGCGCCTCGGATCGGGCGGTTTCTTCGGTGGCCGTCAGGTCTCCCTGCGTCCCGAGGTGCGGCTGCGAATCGGTGAGTTCCTGACCTCGGAGCTAAGCTGGAGCCGCAACGATATCGCGCTTCCGGCCGGCGACTTCACCACCAACCTCGCGCGGTTGCGCGTGACCTACGCTTTCAGTACCAGCGTGCTGCTCCAGGCTCTGGTCCAGTACAACGACAGCTCGGACGATGTCTCGACGAACCTGCGATTCAGTTGGCTCGCTCGCGCCAACACCGGCCTGTTCGTGGTACTCAACGAGAACCGCGGTTTCGGGGCCGACGCCTTTGAGCGACCAGGTCGTAG
>JAQBHE010000495.1:0-12325 GCA_032128015.1 Holophagae bacterium | reverse complement strand
GCGCGCGAAGTCATCCGAATCGCAGCGAGGCCAAGGGGTCGGCCTCATGGTTGTTACCGGCCTCCATAAGGCAGGTCAGCCGGCTGCCCGAGCGTTGACGACCGGCGGTAGCGGGACTCGGGCCCCAGGTGACCAGAGCTGCGCTCGCTCACCGGCCGCTTCACGGAATCAGCGCTCGTGCTCCTCCAGCAGCGTCGCCAGATCCTCGGGCTTGCTCGCGCCGGCTAGGCTGTCGAGCCGATCCCTCGCCTCGCGGGTGCCCACCTTGCGCAGGCGCTTCTGCTCCCGCTTGCGCTGGCGCTCGAGCTCGCGGTTGAGCACCAGGATCTGCTTGAGCAGGTCCTGGCGAGTGATCCGTCCGACCAACCGTCCCTCCTCGAGCAACGGCAGGATCGGGAAGTTGGTGCCGAGGAACTCGCGGGCCGCCACGAACAGGTCCATGTCGACGGTGACCGTCGCCCCCACGGCCGACATGTATTGGGCGACCGAGCCCCCGGCGATCTCCCCCCACGCGACGTTGGCGAGCAGCCGCAGGCAGTCCTTCTCGGTCAGCACTCCGGCGAGTTGGCCCCGCGCGTCGACCACCGGCGCTCCCGAAACACGCTTCTTCACCAGGATCGAGATCGCCTCGATCAGCGGGGTCTCGGGCGCGAGGGTGACGAAATGCCTCGACACCGCCCCCCGCGCAGTGGGTAGAGAAGCCATAACCGGCTCCGAGCAGGAAGTCGTCTGCGCTCGAATATACCAGATGACGCCAGCGGTGCCATTCGTCACCAGCCGCGTTTGACCTCTCCAGTCATCTGCCGTAGCCTTCGCCCGGTACTGCGAAGAGAGTTGGATCCGGAGCTGGCCGCCTGGCCGTGACCGGAGACGGCAGGAGGGCAAAGTGATGCTCTGGCCATTAGCCGTGTATGCGGGCGCGGTCCTCGTGCTGGTGGCGGGGATGGTTGGGACGTCCTACCTGCTGGGAGAGCGACACCGGGACCGCGCCACCGGCGAGCCGTACGAGTCCGGGATCCTGTCCACCGGCTCAGCCCGCGCTCGGTTTCCTGCTCATTTCTACCTGGTCGCCGTCTTCTTCGTGATCTTCGATCTCGAGGTGGTGTTCCTGTTCGCCTGGGCGGTGGCGGCACCGGAGCTCGGCTGGGCCGGCTACGCCGAGATCTCGGTGTTCGTCGGCGTGCTGCTCGCCGCCTGGTTCTACCTGTTGCGGGTGGGCGCGCTCGACTGGGGGCCGTCGCGGCGAGCAGGGGCCGAGGAGCCGGCGGCATGAATTGGTGGCTGAGCGATCCCGCGAGCCCCCAATCAGGGGCCGACCCTCACCTCGTCGAGACGGTTCGCAAGTCCCTGATGCTGACGCGCCTCGAAGATCTGCTCGCCTGGGGCCGCAAGAACTCGATGTGGCCGTTCAACTTTGGCCTGTCGTGCTGTTTCGTGGAGATGGCGACCAGCCTCACCAGCAAGTACGACATCGCTCGCTTCGGCGCCGAGGTGATGCGGGGCACTCCACGCGAGGCCGACCTGATGGTGATCGCCGGCACCCCGTTTCTCAAGATGGCGCCGGTGATCCGGAGGCTCTACGAGCAGATGATGGCGCCGCGCTGGGTCATCTCGATGGGCTCGTGCGCCAACTCCGGCGGGATGTACGACATCTACAGCGTGGTCCAAGGAGTCGACAAGTTCCTGCCCGTCGATGTCTACGTCCCCGGCTGCCCGCCACGCCCGGACGCTTTCATGGAGGGCCTGCTGCTGCTCCGCGATGCGGTCGGCACCGAGCACCGGCCGCTCGGCTGGTGGCTCGGCGATCAGGCGGTAACCCGCGCGCCGATGCCGGCGCAGCGCGAGCTCAAGCGCGCGGCACGGCGCGAGCTCAAGGTCCTGAGGACCCCCGACCAGGTCTGAACCGCCGGGATACGACGAGGGAGCGAAGTGGAACAGCCGGCACGAGCAGACGAGCGACTCGGGACTGCCACCGCCGAGACCGCGTCGATCGCCGGGTCGATCGCCGGAGACTTGCGCGCGGCGTTCCCGGACCTCGACGTCTTCGAGCAGTCGGCGGCTGACGGCATCACCACGCTGTGGATCTCGCGCGAGCGCGTCATCGATGTCATGACCCACCTCAAGCGCGATATCGACTCGCCGTTCACCATGCTCTACGACCTCACCGCGATCGACGAACGGACGCGCACCCGGCCGGCCGCCCAGCCGCCGTCAGACTTCACCGTCGTCTACCAGCTGCTCTCGTTCACCCGCAACCAGGATCTGCGCCTCAAGGTCGCGCTCGACGACGACGACCTCAAAGTGCCGTCGATCACCAACGTGTGGCCGGCAGCCAACTGGTACGAGCGCGAGGTCTGGGACCTCTTCGGTGTCGGCTTCGACGGCCACCCCAACTTGCGGCGCATCCTGATGCCTCAGACCTGGAAGGGACACCCGCTGCGCAAGGACCACCCGGCGCGCGCCACCGAGATGGGACCGTTCGAGCTGCCCGACGATCGGCAGGACGCCGAGCAGGAAGCGCTGCGGTTCCGCCCCGAGGAATGGGGGCTCGAACGAGCAGGCGAGGACACCGACTTCCTCTTCCTCAACGTCGGGCCCCACCACCCCGGCACCCACGGGGTGCTGCGGATCGTCCTCCAGCTCGACGGCGAAGAGATCGTCGACGCCGTCCCCGACATCGGCTTCCACCACCGGGGCGCCGAGAAGATGGGGGAGCGACAGACCTGGCATACCTACATCCCCTATACCGACCGGGTCGACTATCTGGGTGGGGTGCTCAACAACCTGCCGTACGTGCTGGCGGTGGAGCGGCTTTCCGGGATCGAGGTGCCGGCGCGGGCGCAGATGATCCGCGTCATGCTGTGCGAGCTGTTCCGGCTCTCCAACCACCTGGTCTGGTACGGCACCTTCGCCCAGGACGTTGGCCAGCTGTCGCCGGTGTTCTACATGTTCACCGACCGCGAGCGGATCCTCGAGATCATCGAGGCGATCTGCGGCGCCCGCATGCACCCCAACTGGTTCCGGATCGGCGGCGTCGCCCAGGACCTGCCGCAAGGATGGCAGCGGCTGGTCCGCAATGTGCTCGAGCTGATGCCGAAGCGCCTGCACGAGTACCACCAGATGGTGATGCGCAACCACTTGTTTCGCGCCCGCACGGTCGGGGTGGGCGCGTACTCGCGCGCGCAGGCGATCGAGGGGGGGGTGACCGGACCTGGGCTGCGCGCCACCGGCTTCGGCTGGGACTTCCGCAAGGAGCGCCCATACAGCGGTTACGACCAGTTCGAGTTCGACGTCCCGACCGCCGAGGGAGGTGACTGCTACGCGCGCGCCGAAGTGAGAGTCGAGGAGATGCGCCAGAGCCTGCGCATCGTGCACCAATGCGTGGAGAACATGCCCACGGGTCCGTACAAGGCGGAGCACCCGCTCACCACGCCACCGCCCAAGGAGCGCACGATGCACGACATCGAGACGCTGATCCACCACTTCCTCGGGGTCAGTTGGGGTCCAGTGGTGCCGGCGGGCGAAGCGATGGCGGCGGTCGAGGGGACCAAAGGGAGCAACGGCTACTACCTGATCAGCGACGGCGGCGTCCACCCCTACCGGGTGCGGATCCGTGCGCCCTCCTTCCCCCACATGCAGATGCTGCCGGCGATCGCGCGCGGCGGGATGGTGCCCGACCTGTTGGCGATCCTCGGCAGCATCGACTACGTCCTCGCCGATGTCGACCGTTGACCATTGACCGAAGATGACCCGATGCTGAAACCGGAAGAAGTCGCCGACCTCGAGCACGAGCTCGAACTGGTCCCGGTGCGCCGGGGCGCCTGCATCGAGGCGCTCAAGACCGTGCAGCGTCACCGCGGCTGGGTCTCTGATGCGGCAATCGCTGACATCGCAGAGCACCTCGAGATGTCCCAGGCCGAGGTCGACGCGGTCGCGACCTTCTACAACCTCATCTTTCGCAAGCCGGTGGGTCGCCACGTGGTGTTGCTGTGCGACAGCGTCAGCTGCTGGATCCTGGGCTGCGACCGGGTGCGCGCCGCACTGGAGGATCGTCTGGGGGTGACCTTCGGCGGCACCAGCGACGACGGGCGCTTCACCCTGCTGCCCATCCAGTGCCTGGGAACCTGCGACCACGCGCCGGCGCTGATGGTCGACGAGGACCTGCACCAGGACGTGACGCCCGAAGGGGTGGCCGAGCTCCTCGGCCGCTATGCGTGAGCCATGGAAACGCCGCTGACTGAAACGCCACTGACCCGCAATATCCGCGCCGGCGAGGAGCCGCTCGACCTCGTGGGATACCAGCGCGCCGGTGGCTATCGGGCGGTGCGCTCCGCGGTCGGCAAACTCGCCCCTTCTCAGGTGACCGCGCTGGTCACTGCCTCGCGACTCCGCGGTCGGGGGGGCGCCGGCTTCCCGACCGGGTCGAAATGGAGCTTCGTTCCGATGGGTGAGGACGCGCCTCATCCCAAGTTCCTGATCGCCAACGCCGACGAGATGGAGCCCGGTACGTTCAAGGACCGCTTGCTGCTCGAGCAGGACCCGCACCAGCTCATCGAGGGGATGATCCTCGCCGCCTGGGCGATCCAGGCCGACGTCGCCTGGATCTTCTTGCGCTGGGAGTACCGGCTCGCCGAGAGGCGTCTGCGCCGGGCGATCGCCGAGGCCTACGCTGCGGGTCTTCTGGGCGTCGACATCCTGGGTTCCGGGTGGCGCCTCGACCTGCACATCCACGTCAGCGCCGGCCGCTATATGTGCGGTGAAGAGACCGGGCTGCTCAACGCGCTCGAGGGCAAGCGCGCGACGCCGCGCGCCAAGCCCCCCTACCCACAGGTGTCGGGCCTGTGGGGCAAGCCGACGATCGTCCAGAACGTCGAGACCCTGTGCTGCGTACCGCACATCGTGCTCCGGGGCCCGGAGTGGTTCCGCGCCCTCGGATGCAACGGAGACGCAGGCACCAAGCTCTACGGCGCGAGCGGCAAGCTCAGACGGCCGGGCCTATGGGAGCTGCCGCTCGGCACCACCGCTCGCGAGATCGTCGAGGAGCACGCCCGCGGCATGCGCGACGGGCTCCGTCTCCGAGGGTTCTTGCCCGGCGGCGCGTCGACCGACTTTCTGGTCGAGCAGCACTTGGACGTGCCGCTCGATTTCGACTCGGTTCAGGCCGCCGGCAGCCGGCTCGGCACCGGCACCCTGATCGTCCTCGACGACCGCACCTGCCCGGTGGGCATGGTGCACAACCTGGAGCGATTCTTCGCTCAGGAGTCGTGCGGTTTCTGCACGCCGTGCCGCGACGGCCTGCCGTGGACCGCCAAGCTGTTGGGCGCGATCGAGGCCGGCGAGGGTCAACCGGGGGACCTCGAGCGGCTGGAGCGCCATTGCCGCTTGCTCGGCCCCGGCAACACCTTCTGCGCGCTCGCCCCGGGCGCGGTCGAGCCTCTGCAGAGCGCGCTCGAGTACTTCCGCGACGACTTCGAACGCCACATCGAGGAGAAGAGATGCCCGTGGCAAGCGTGAAATCGTCGCGGCCCTCCCCACATTCCCGATGACCAACCGCATGGCCACCATCACCATCGACGGCCGGCGCCACCAGGTCGACCCTTCGAAGAACCTGCTCGAGGCCGCGCTCTCCCTCGGCTACGACCTGCCCTACTTCTGCTGGCACCCCGCCCTCGGCTCGGTCGGCGCCTGCCGCCAGTGTGCGGTCAAGCAGTTCCGCGACGAGCAGGACAAGCGAGGCCGGCTGGTGATGGCCTGCATGACCCCGGTCACCGAGGGCGCGATCGCCTCGATCTCCGATCCGGAGGCGCGCGAGCTGCGGGCCAGCGTCATCGAGTGGCTGATGGTCAACCACCCGCACGACTGCCCGGTGTGCGATGAGGGCGGCGAGTGCCACCTGCAAGACATGACGGTGATGACCGGGCACGCCGCACGCCGCTATCGCTTCCGCAAGCGCACCTACCGCAACCAGGACCTGGGCCCTCTCATCAACCACGAGATGAACCGCTGCATCCAGTGTTACCGCTGCGTGCGCTACTACGCCGACTACGCCGGCGGCCACGACCTGCAGGCCTTCGGAGCCCACGACCACGTCTACTTCGGCCGTCACCGCGACGGCGTGTTGGAGAGCGAGTTCGCCGGCAACCTGGTCGAGATCTGCCCCACCGGCGTCTTCACCGACCGTACCCTGAAGTCTCACTACACCCGCAAGTGGGACCTCCAGACCGCGCCCTCGGTGTGCGTCCACTGCGCGGTCGGCTGCAACACCACACCCGGCGAGCGCTACGGCGAGCTACGGCGGATCCGCAACCGCTACCACGCCGACATCAACCGCTACTTCCTTTGCGACCGCGGGCGCTACGGCTACGGCTTCGTCACCCATGAGCGGCGCTTGCGTCACGCCCTGCTACCCCAGGGACCGCAGCAAAAGGCGCGAGCGATCGATCGCTCGGAGGCCGAGTCGAGTCTGCGAGAGATCCTCGACCAAGCGCAGGGGCTGATCGGTATCGGCTCGCCGCGCGCCACCCTCGAGGGCAACTTCGCCCTGCGCTCGCTGGTCGGCGCTCCCAACTTCTACCGGGGAGTGGCCGAGCGCGACGCGACCCTGACCGACGGGATCGTCGGCGCCCTCGGCGCCGGTCCGGCGCGCATCGCGTCGTTGCGCGATGTCGAGGCGTGCGACGCCGCGTTGGTGCTCGGCGAGGACGTCACGAATACCGCTCCGCTGCTGGCGCTGGCGCTGCGCCAATCGGCGCAGCGGCGTCCCCGTGAGGAGGCGCAACGCGCGGGAATCCCTTCCTGGCACGACGCCGCGCTGCGTGACGCGGTGCAGGACCAGACCGGCCCGCTCTACATCGCCTGTCCCCACAGCACCAAGCTCGACGACGCGGCGCGGCGAGTCTGGCGCGGCACCCCCGAGGAGATCGCCCGTCTCGGCCACGCCGTCGCGAATGCGATCGACCGCGAAGCGCCAGCGGTCTCCGGTCGGACCAAGGAGGATGAGGAGCTGGCCGAGGAGATCGCCCAGGCCCTGGTTCACGCTGAGCGTCCGTTGGTGGTCTCGGGGTACGGGTGCTCCAGCACCGAGGTCGTCAGAGCCGCCGCCGCCGTGGCCTCGGCCCTGGGCCGTCGAGCGGAACGTGCCGCCTCAGAGCGTGGTGCTTGGATTCATCTCACCGTGCCCGAGTGCAATAGCGTCGGCCTCGCGCTGCTCGGCGGCGCGCCGCTCGAGCACGCGTTCGCCGCGGTCGCCGAGCACCGCGCCGACACCGTCGTGATCATCGAGAACGACCTCTACCGCCGGGCGCCCGCGGCCGAGGTCGACCGCTTCCTCGACGCCGCCCGCCGGGTGGTGGTCGTCGATTCGATCGCCCACGAGACCGCGGCGCGCGCGCACCTGGTGCTCCCCGCGGCCCCCTTCGCCGAGGCCGACGGCACCTTGGTCAACGACGAGGGCAGGGCGCAGCGTGCCTACCGGGTCTACCCGTCAGAGGGAGACGTCCGCGAAAGCTGGCGCTGGCTCACTAGCGCGCGCGACGACGGCCGCCCGCACTGGGGGAGCCACGACGATGTCATTCGCGCGCTCGCCGAGGAGCACGAGAGCTTTCGCTCCCTCGGCAACACTCCCTTCCCCACCGGCTTCCGCATCGCGGGCGCCAAGTTCCCGCGCGCCCTCCATCGCCAGAGCGGCCGCACCGCGGTCCACGCCCATCTCAATGTCCACGAGCAGAAGCCGCCCGACGATCGCGACTCGCCGCTGTCGTTCTCGATGGAAGGCTACGACGGTCAGCCGCCGGCAGCGCTGGCCGCCGAGTTCTGGTCGCCAGGCTGGAACTCGATCCAGGCGCTCAACCGCTTCCAAGAAGAGGTCGGCGGCCAGCTCCTGCAGGGGGACCCCGGAGTCCGGCTGATCAAGCCGGCGACCGGCGAAGGCCTCCCACCCTCGACGCCGCCCGAGCCCGTGCCAGAAAACCCTGGCGAGTGGCGAGTCGTCCCCCTCCATCATGTCTTCGGCTCGGAAGAGCTGAGTGCTCTCTCACCGGGCGTCGCCGCGCTCTCCCCCGCCCCCTACGTGGCGCTGGGCGCTGCCGACGCCCAAGGGCTGGGGATCGCCGAGGGTGGCGAGGTCGAGGTGACCCTAGGCGACCGGGCGCTCCGGTTGCCGGCGCGCTTCCGCACCGACCTCGTGCCGGGAGTGATCGGACTCCCCCTGGGCCTCCGGGGACTCGAGGTACTCGACGCCGATCGAGCGACGCTACGGAGGTCCGCGACGTGAGGGATCAGCGATGAGGGATCTGTCATGAGGGATTTGGCGTGAGCCCCAACACTGCCGCGACGCTCAACATCGCCGGCGTGCTGTTCGCGGTGCTCAACCTCGCCGCCGTGCTGGTGTGGTTCGAGCGCCGACTGCTCGCCTTCGTCCAGGACCGCTATGGGCCCAACCGGGTCGGCCCGTTCGGCCTGCTGCAGGTGCTCGCCGACACCATCAAGCTGTTCTTCAAGGAGGACTGGGTGCCGCCGTTTGCCGACCGCTTGGTCTTCGTGCTAGCGCCGGCGATCGTGGTGGCGACGGTACTGCTCGGCTTCGCGGTGGTGCCCTTCGCCCCGGGTATCGGGGTGGTCGACCTCGACATCGGCCTGCTGTTCTTTCTCGCCATGTCCTCCTTGGGCGCCTACAGCGTGGTCTTGGCCGGCTGGGCCTCCAACAACAAGTACGCCCTCCTCGGGGGTCTGCGCTCGGCGGCGCAGATGGTCAGCTACGAGGTGTTCATGGGGCTGTCCCTGCTCGGCGTGGTGATGCTCGCCGGGTCGTTCGACCTGCGGACGATCGTCGAGGCCCAGGAGGATGGCTGGTTCGTGGTGCCCCAGTTCGCCGGCTTCGTCATTTTCCTGCTCGCCGGTCTGGCCGAGACCCACCGTCTTCCCTTCGACCTGCCCGAGGCCGAGAGCGAGCTGGTGGCCGGCTACCACACCGAGTACTCGGGGATGAAGTTCGCGATGTTCATGGTCGGCGAATACCTTGGGATCACCCTGGTGGCCTCGTTTCTGGTGGTGCTGTTCCTCGGTGGCTGGCACGGCCCGCTGCTGCCGCCGCTCCTGTGGTTCGCGCTCAAGACCTTCGCGATCATTTGCTTCTTCATCTTGCTCCGGGCGGCGCTGCCGCGACCCCGCTACGACCAGTTCATGGCCTTCGGCTGGAAGCTCCTGCTGCCGCTCGCCCTCCTCAACTTGATGGTGACCGGAGCGGTGGTGCTCTGGAGGGCTGGATGATCAGCTCACTGAGATCGCTGTGGTACGTCTTCCTGCACCTGTTCCGGAAGAACGTCACCATCCAGTATCCGGAGGAGAAGGCGCCGCTGCCACCCCGCTGGCGCGGACGCATCGTGCTGTCGCGCGACCCCGACGGTGGCGAACGCTGCGTCGGCTGCTATCTGTGCGCGGTCGCCTGTCCGGTCGACTGCATTGCCCTGCAGGCCACCGAGGACGAGCACGGCCGGCGCTACCCCGAGTTCTTCCGGATCAACATGGCCCGCTGCATCTTGTGCGGCTTCTGCGAGGAGGCGTGCCCCACCTACGCCATCCAGCTCACTCCCGACTTCGAGATGAGCGAGTACCGGCGGGCCGACCTGGTGTACGAGAAGGAGGACCTCTTGATCGATGGCCCCGGGAAGTACCCGGGCTACCACTTCTACCGCGTGGCCGGCGTGGCGATCGCCGGCAAGGACAAGGGCGAGGCGGAGAACGAGTCGCCGCCCATCGACACGAAGAGCCTGCTCTTGTGAGTGTTCTCTTCTACCTCGCCGCAAGCGTCGCGGTGCTGTCGACGTTGCTGGTGATCACCAGCCTCGACGCGATCCACGCTCTCCTCTACTTCGTGGTCTCGCTGTTCGCGGTGGCGGTGATTTTCTTCCTGCTCGGGGCGCCGTTCGTGGCGGCGCTCGAGGTGATCGTCTACGCCGGCGCGATCATGGTGCTGTTCGTCTTCGTGGTGATGCTCTTGAACCTCCGTCCCGGCTCGGTCGACGACGAGCGGCGCTGGATTGCCCCCGGCGCCTGGGTGGGGCCGGCAGCGCTCGCCTCGGTGCTGTTCCTCGAGCTCGGCTACATCCTGCTGCCCGCCGGCGGCACGCCGGCGGCGACGACGGTGGTGGGGCCGAAGGAGGTCGGCCGCGTCCTGCTCGGCCCCTACCTGCTGGGGGTCGAGATCGCCTCGATGCTCCTGCTCGCGGGTCTGATCGGCGCGTATCACCTCGGCCGGCGCGACCGCCCGGAGGTCCGGCGGTGACCGCCGCGGTACCGGTGACCGACGCGCTGGTGCTGGCGGCGATCCTGTTCGCGCTCGGGCTGGTGGGGCTCCTGGTGCGGCGCAACCTGCTGTTCATGCTCATCTCGGTCGAGGTGATGCTCAACGCCGCTGGCCTCGCCTTCGTCGCCGCCGGCGCCCGCTGGGGTACCGCTGACGGCCAGGTGATGTTCCTGTTCATCCTCGCCATGGCGGCCGCCGAGGTGTCGGTGGGGTTGGCGCTGCTGCTCCAGTTCGAGCGCCGATTCGGGAGCGTCGATACCGACCGAGCGGCGCTGCTCGGGGAGCGCCGAGGCTGATGCTCGACCTCCTGTTCGCGGTTGTCGCGCTGCCGCTCGCAAGCGCGCTCGTCCTGAGTCTCTTCGGCGCCAGGCTCGGGCGCCGCGTCGTCGCTAGCCTCGGCGCTGGCTCGATCGGGCTGGCGGCGGCGACCGCGATCGCCATCGCCATCGGCTTCCTGCGCGCGCCGCCCCACGCCCACACCCAGACGCTGTATCGGTGGATCGCGGTGGACGGCTTCGAGTCAGAAGCTGCGCTCTACCTCGACTCGCTGTCGCTGGTGATGATCCTGATCGTAACGGTGGTCGGCTTTCTCATCCACGTCTACGCGGCCGAGTACATGGAGGACGAGGAGGGCTACTCACGCTTCTTCGCCTATATGAACCTGTTCGTCGGCTCGATGCTGGTTCTGGTGCTGGCCGACAACCTGGCGCTGCTCTACCTCGGCTGGGAAGGGGTGGGGATGTGCAGCTACCTTTTGATCGGCTTTTGGTACCGCGAGCCGGCGAACGGCCGGGCGGCGCGCAAGGCGTTCGTGGTCACCCGGATCGGCGACGTGGCGCTGATCGTCGGGCTCTTCGTGTTGTTCAAGGAGCTCGGCACCCTCGACATCCAGGAGGTGATGGGCCGCGCCCAGGCCGAGTGGCCGGTGGGGTCCGGGCTAGCGGTGCTGGCCGCTGCACTCCTGCTCGGCGGGGCGGTTGGCAAGTCGGCGCAGCTTCCCCTGCAGACCTGGCTGCCCGACGCCATGGCAGGGCCGACGCCGGTGTCGGCTCTGATCCACGCCGCTACCATGGTCACCGCCGGTATCTATCTCATCGCGCGCACCCACGGCCTGTTCGAGCTGGCGCCGGTAGTGCTCGGCGCGGTGGCCACGATCGGCCTGGCCACTCTCCTGCTCGCCGGCCTCGCAGCGTTGACCCAGCGCGAGATCAAGCGGGTGCTCGCCTACTCGACGATAAGCCAGCTCGGCTACATGTTCCTGGCCCTCGGCGTCGGCGCGTGGGCGGTGGCGATCTTCCACTTGATGACCCACGCCTTCTTCAAGGCGCTGCTTTTTCTGGGCGCCGGAGTGATCAGCCACGCCCAGGGCGGCAAGCACGACATCTTCGAGATGGGAGGTCTGGCGCGCAAGCTGCCGGTGCCCTTCCTGATGTTCCTGATCGCGGGCGGCTCGCTCGCGGGCTTCCCCTTCATCACCGCCGGTTTCTACAGCAAGGAGTCGCTGCTGCTGGCACTGTGGGCCTCGGATCGCGGCGGCGTCTGGCTGTGGGGGCTCGGCCTACTCGGCTCGTTCGTCACCGCTCTCTACATCTTCCGCCTGGTCTTCCTGGTCTTCCTCGGCGAGCAGAAGACCCCGGTGAGCCATCTCCCGAGGCTGCCGATCAAGGCGTCGATGGGGGTGCTTGCGGTCATGTCGATCGTCGGCGGTCTGGTCGAGCTGCCGGCGACCCTGGGTGACCGCCAATTGTTCTCGCGGCTGCTGCAGCGGACGCTGCCGGCGCCCGAGATCCACCACGCCTCGCTGGGCGCCGAGTGGACGCTGCAGGTGGCGGCGATGGTTGCGTCGTTGTCGGGGATGGCCCTGGCCTGGGCGGGGTTCGTGCGCCGCCCCCAGCACGGTGAGGACCCCAGGCACATCCCGGGGGTGACGCCCGCCCTCCACGCCTTCGCGCTGGGCGGCTGGGGGTTCGACGACCTCTACCACCGCACCGTGGTGGGTCCGTTCTGCGCCCTCGCGCGCTG
>JAQBHE010000494.1:0-5117 GCA_032128015.1 Holophagae bacterium | reverse complement strand
GTCGGAAGGTCAACGCCGTCGCCTTCAGTCCCGACGGCAGGTGGCTGGCAACTGCTAGTGAGGACTGGATCACACGGGTATGGGAGCTCAGGGACTTGACCGCGGCGAGGTACATCCTTGGTGGCCACACCGATGCGGTGGTCGCGCTCGCCTTCGTCGACCAGGGCCGCAGACTCGCGACCGGTTCGGACGACAACACCGTCCGACTGTGGGACCTATCCGCTGCCGACCCCGCAGCCGCGCCGCAAGTGCTCGAGGGCCATCGTGACGGCGTCACCGCCCTTGCCGTGCTGCCGCGCCAAGAGCACCGAAAGAGCGAGTGGCTGGTGTCGGCGAGCAGGGACGGCAGCGCCAGGCTCTGGGACCTCGGCGCCTCGCCCGCCGCCGAAGTGGGGGCGCTGGTCGGACATCGCGATGGTGTCGTGAGTCTTGCGGTTTCCAGGACCGGCGACCGGATCGTCACCGGCAGCGAGGACCACACGGCCCGCGTCTGGTGCCCCGAGATCTTTTCACTATCGCTGCCGGAATTGGTGGGCCGAGCGTTGGCCGCCGCCGGCGGCGCCATCACCGATCGCGATCGCGAGCCCTCGAACCGGACGTCTTCGCCGCCGAGGCGGCCATCCGACTAGCGCCTCTACGAAACGAGCAGACGCCCGGAACTTCAGCGCCCCAAGCGCCCGTTCACGCGAACCGCAGACGCCGGGTCGTTGCGGTCGGCGCGCCAGGTCGGGTGGGCGAAATGGATCACGAAATCACCGTTGTAAGAGACCACGGCATTGTCGAAGGTCAACTTGCCGATGTGGCGCCAGTTCTTGAACGTGCGCCGTTGATAGATCGGGAGCCCCCGGGTCGATCCTTCGTCGGTGACTTCGATGTGGAACGTGAGAGTGCGCTTGGGCTTCGGGTCGCCCTTATCGAAGATCTGGGCCATGACCTCGTCGCGAAAATCCATCGTTTCCTCGCCGGTGATCCTGGGCTGTTCGGGTGCGACCAGGAGTCGCAGGAACTCCGGCGCGCGCGTGGCATCTTCCTTCGGCTTGCCGAGCTCGGCGATCTGGTATTGCTGACGCTGGGAAGGCTGTTTGTCGACTCCTTGAAAGACCGCGCCCGTGACCAGCAGAACCGGAATCGCGCCTCCGCGCCGCCAGGCGCGGGTGTCTGGAGCGTTGCGAAGCTCCGCGTCATTGATGGTTTCGTCGTAGTCCCCGCCCAGATCCTGCTGGGTGAAGAAGCTGGCGGTGACGAGCGGCTCTGGATGGTTGGCATCCGTCGTCGGATAGAGCTTGCCGACCAAGGCGAGTGAGCGCGAATGGCCGCGCCGCGTCTCCGTGCAGCAGGTGGAATAGCGTCCGACCGTTAGCGCCCGGCTGCCTTTCGTGAAGTAGCCCGAATAGGGATTGTCTTCCGTGATCTCCCAAAGGCCCGTGAGGCATATCCCGTTCGGATGAAGCAAGCGGAGGTACCCCTTGCGGTCGGGTCCCCAGCGCAAATCTGAGCCGGTATCCACAGTACGCTCGGTGGCCTTGCGAAAGTGGTACGGTTTGCCGAACGGCAAGACACCGCGCAGAACGCTGCCCACGGTCACTTGGTGGACTGGCAATGGTGGCTCGCCACTGCCGCCCCATACCTTTTGATAAGGATTGGCGAAGATGGCGTCGCGGACGTCCGCGAAACGCGAGCCTCGATAGGCGCGATCCTCATCGGTGAGCCCCTCGATGCCGAAGAATTTCGCTGCCATGACTCGCCCTCCCTGGATGTGGTCAGTGATCGCACTTTGGCGTGGGCGCAAAGCCCCGCACAGCGCCTTTCTCTAATCGCAACAGACGAAGACAGGAGTTTCAGTTCCTACTGAAGACCCCGCTGAACAGACTCGGGGGTCGGTCGCGATATGTACCATCTGTGCCGAGGATCGTATCACGCCCCCAAAGGAGCTCGAACGACTGAACTCCGTATGTCGTGCCGTGGCACTCCGGTCGAACTGCCCCCGGAGTCGCGGTCACTCGCCGTTGTGCTCGGCGAGGAACCGGGCCATCCGTTCGTTGGCCTGGTCGGCGATTGCGAGCGGAAAGGCGTTGAAGGCGTGAATGCCGCCGGCGTAGACCGCGAGCTCGGCCGAGTTGCCGGCCGCCCGCCAGCGCGCGTGCATGAACAGCGAATCGTCGAGCAACGGGTCGAGGGTGCCGACGGTGAATAGCGCCGGCGGTAGCCCGCGCAGGTCGGCGTAGAGCGGCGAGACGTCGGGATCGCGGCGGCGATCGGGATCGACGAAGTGGTCGGTGAACCACTCGATAATCGGAGTGCTCAAGATCAGATTTCGCCGCCCCCAGTTGGCGACGCTGGGGGTGAAGGTGAGGTCGTAGCAGCCGTAGACCAAGCTGGCGGCGCGGAATCCTCGGTACCCATGGCGGTCGCGCATGCGTAGCAGGGTGACCGCGGCAAGGTGGGCGCCGGCGGACTCGCCGCCGATCAGCAAGCGATCGGTTCCAAGCTCGACGCTGGCGTTCTCGACCAGCCACCGCGCAGCGGTCTCGCAGTCGTCTGCGCCCGCCGGGTGGCGATGCTCGGGCGCGAGGCGGTAGTCGACGCTGACCACCGCGAGCCCGGCCGACTGGGCAAGCTGCCAGTTCAGAAGATCGGCGTGGTGAGCTGCGCCTAGCACCCAACCGCCGCCGTGGACCTGGAGGTAGGCGCCGCGTGGGTTCTCTGGCACCAGCAGCCGGACGGCGACCGATCGGCCGTCATGGGTCACCGTCCGGGTGACCGCTTGGTCGAGGGTGCGGATCTCTCCGAACACCGACTCGCCGCGCTCGCGGGCCGCGCGCACCTGGGCCGGCTCGAAGTCGGTGATCGCCGGCGCCTCGGACAGCCTCTGCTCGAGCGCCGCGTTGAACGCGGCGGTCTTGGGCGCTACGGGCTCTTCGAAGCTCGTTCCCGCCGACTCCATGGCGGGCGCTCGGTGACCCGAGGTCGGCGACCTCATCGGTCGCCGAGGCCGGACCCGCGTACTAGCAACCGCTGCCCGTCAAAACTCGATCCCCACACGCAGCATCGCCCGCCGCGGGAAGATGTAGCCGCTCGGGACAAACTGTTCGCCAGGTCCGACCGTTAGATCCTCCCAGAAATCGAAGGCGTCCTCGTTGGTTACGTTGAGCACCTGCAGGTCCAACTTGACGTCGACCCTTCCGAGGTCGAAGCGGCGGCCGATCGAGGCGTCGAGCACGCTCTGAGTCGGCAGCCGCCGATCTTGGCTCGCTGGGATTGCGATGATTCTCGTCAATCCCTGGTTGAGACGCGCTCGCACCTGCTGGCTGTAGGGCCGGCCGTCCTGGATGCTGGCGATGAACGAGCCGACGAACTTGTACGGCAGGTTGAACAGGGTCTGGATCTGGAGGACGTGCTCGCGGTCGCCCTGGAGGGCTTGACGCGCGTTCAGCCAGTTGTTCGGGTCGCGGCCCTCGGAACTGGTGTAGAACGGGTTGTTCTGGGTCTGCGAGAACGGCCGCGGGCTCAAACCCTCGGAGTCGGACCAGGTGTACGACGACATCAGCTGCCAACCCTTGGAGAAGCGCTTGTTGAAGGTGAACACGAGCCCCTTGTAGTCCTGCTCGTACACCGCTCCTGGAGGCGCCAGCGACCCCGCGCCCGGCCGGTTGCCCTTACGCACCGTCGGCTGCTCGATGATGCTCGCTAGCTGGAGAATCTGACCAGTCAGCGGGTTGGTGAACGGGACCGTCTCGTAGACACCGTCATCCAAGATCTCCCAGCCGATCAGGTTCTTGGTGTCCTTGTAGACCGCTTGCACTCCGAGCGAGTAGCTGCGCCCGAACTGTTGCTCCCAGCCGATCGTGAACTGGTCGGTCTCCGGGGCCTTGAGATTTGGGTCGACGCCGCTGCGCTCCTGTTCGAAGACGAAGTACTCCTCGTATGGGCCTTCGCGCGAATCCGAGAACGCGTAGTGGTACGACGGCGCCAGGGGTGGCGGCGCGTCCCAGTTGCCGGTGACGTTGGCGTCGAAGAACTTGCCGTAGAAGGCTCGCAGCACGCTCTTTTCGGTGAGCTGGTACGCCAGGCCGATGCGCGGCGCAAACAACGTCCAGTCGATGACATCGTTGATCCCTGGGATGCTGCCTCCGGTGGGCTGCCAGACAGGGTCGAGCTCCGGGTAGGCGGGGATCTTGCCGTTGTGCTGATCGAAGCGGGCTCCCAGGTTCAGGGTCACCTTGTCGGTCAGCTGCCAGGAATCGTCGGCGAACACCGAGTAAGAGTCGGATTCGGCGCCGTAGTGGTAAGGACGGGCGGTGACCTTGTAGTAGTAGGGATAACCCGGGTAGTACTCGTAGCGGTAGTAGTAGGTGCCGGTGGTGCCACCGGCGACGATGGTGTCGTTGTCACCGCGGCCGTAGGCGATGCCGAACTTGAAGCTGTGGTCGCCGCGCAAGAAGTCGTCGGTGTGGTGCGAGAGCTTGACGTCGAGCTGGTCACGCGAGAGCTCGTAGGTGTAGGGGTACCAAAGGCCCCCCGAGTACTGGGTCGGGCCGCCGCCCGGCGGCGAGTAGTCGATGAACGGCGGCTCCAGGCTGCCGGTTACCGACAGCCAGTTGTCCTCGCCGGTGTAGCCCGCGTACTGGGCCTCGAGGAAGTTGTTGGCATCGAGCGCGGTCTGGAAGTGGATCCCCCAGGCCGGGTTGGTGCCAAATTCGTGGGCCGTAGCAGACGGAGTGGCGAAGGCGTCTCCGACCGGGAAGTCGTAGTCCTCGTAGTGCAGCTTGATATCGAGCAGGCTGCTTTCACCGAGCGCGGCGGTGAGTTTGAGATCCGAGCGGTCGGAATCGAGGCCCGATGGGAAGTTCGGGTTCACACCGGGGTCCGACCAGGTGTCACGGTTGTACTCGTGAGCGAGGAAGTACCACAGCCGCTCTTTGACTACCGGTCCGGAGAGCGCGCCGGTGATCTTGGACAGTCGATCGCGGTGGAAGGGGATGCCTTCGATCTCGGCGTTGTCGGTGGTCCAGGAGTCGCTTTGCTGGTACCAGTTGAAGTTGCCGTGAAGGGTATTGGTCCCCGACTTGGTGACGACGTTGAACGCCGCCCCCAGCATGTTGCCGTACTCGGCGGGA
>JAQBHE010000493.1:0-5230 GCA_032128015.1 Holophagae bacterium | reverse complement strand
ACCAGCAGTACCTGGCGAAGAACCCCGGCGGGTACTGCGGCCTCGGCGGCACCGGCGTCGCCTGTCCAGTAGGCGTCGCAGTCTCGGCGTAGGTCGCGCTACTCGATACTCCGGAGGTGCCTGCTCCGGACACGACGGTCTCCCGACGCGGCGCCGACCTCCGGCCGATCGTCCGCCCTGGGGGCGCGATTCTGCCCCCTCAAGAGGCGCGATCCGCCGCCTTGGGGCGGGCGAACAGACGCCCCTTGGGCGAACGATCAGCCGCCGACTTTGACCCGGATGCGATCGGCGTGCTCGAGCTCGCCATCCGAGGCGTGAAGCTCGAGCTCGTAGGTTCCAGCAGCGCTGAACTCAGCGGTGGTCACGGCCTGACTCGGACTCGCAAACACCACTTCGCCGGGTCCGCTCACCTTCCTCCAACCCGCAGTCACGGTGCTGCCTCGAGGCAGGCCCTCGTCTTGAGCCGAACCCTGCAAACGCAGCTTGGCTCCGAGCGCTACCCCGACTTCTTCGATCTTGTCGTCGACATTGGGATCGCCGGTCGGACGGCGCAGCCGGTTGGTGGACGCACGCGGCGGTTTGTTGACGCAGATCCCGCGCGGTGCGGTCGCGACATCGAGGGCCCGCTCGGCTTCCTTCTGGGTGCTCTCCATCAACTGATACTCGTTGTTCAACGGATCGAGGCTGGTCTGGCTGGCGAGCTCCGGGAAGGCGATGGTCCATCGCGTGGCCGCGGCGACCTCACGGTTCTCGACCACCATCACGCACACGAACTCGTGGTTGCCGGGATAGAAGGTCGTCGGCTGGTTGCGATCGGCGACGCCAGTGAAGCCATTCGCCGGACCGGCCGGAATCGTGACCGGATCGCGACCGTGACTAAAGTACTGGAAGACCATGGTGACCGAGCCGTCGGGGTTGTTGAGGAACCCCTGGTAGGCCGGATAGACCGGCTGGCCGAACTTGGTCTGCGCCAGCGTCGACGACGGCGTCGACGTCAGCACGATGCACGTGACGAATACCGAGACCAGGGCAGCCACCCGCCTAGTCCTCGAGGACTGCCCAGAGTCCCTAGTCCTCGAGGACTGCCCGGAGTCCCTGCGTCGCAACTTCATCCTCCCGCTCGGCATCATCCCGGTCGGCGTCATCCCGCTTGGCGTCTCGGTAGTGGTTGGCGAGCCGCTATTCCGCGACTATCTGCCGCCGGTCGCGGCGGCGGTGGCCGCGGCCTGGGCCTTGACCGTTTCCTGATACTCCTGCTCGCTCATATAGGCGAGCTCCACCCAGCCGTTCCCCATCTCGTCCACGGTGCGACCGCCCCAGCCGATCCATGACGACGGATCGGGGTTGTAGCGGTTGGCGGACGTGTTGTCGTGCCACGAGGTGATGTGGAGGAACGATCCGGCCGGGAACACCGGCGGGTGCTTGTAGTTGTAGGAGATCTGGAAGTTGAAATCGTAGCGAGGCACATGGGTCAGGGTCTCGACCCGGCCATCGAGGTGAATCACTTCGAGCCTCATCGCACTCCCCAGGTAGTGCATGTGCGGCTGGAAGGTGATGATCTGGGCCGGCTTCTCGAGACGGAAGTAGCGCTCGTGCTGAGCCACGGTGTTCGGCGGGATGCTGAGCTCGTTGAGACGCTCGGAATCGGGCACGCCAGTGGTGAGCATGAACGAGATCACCCGCCGATGCGGTTCTTCGCCCTTGGGGTAGAACTTGATGCCGATCGACGAGATGTCGGTGGTCTCCTCGCCGACGCAGTGGTAGTGACCGGAGAAACGAATCTTGGCGCCGGCCTTGAGCAGCCGGCCGGAACCCTCGGGGTAGATGTCGCCCTGGTTGCCCACCGCGTACTCGACCAACATCGCACCCTGGCCGGAGCCCAAGGCCACCCGGGTCAACTCGTCGTCGATCAAGCCCGGATCCTCCTGCACCGCGTACTGCATCGAGTGGTGGACCACCCGCCGATCGCCGGGCATGAATTGAATCCACTTGATCCAGCGGTCTTCGGTCAGCCCGCTCTCGACGACCGGATTCGGATAGCGGTCCTCGCACTGCGCGGGCATCTTGGTCGGCACGTTGTAGACCACCAGGTCGGGCTCGCCGAAGGTCCAGGCATTGAGCGCCTGGAACTCGACCGGCGGCGGAGCGTCGGCTAGATCGCCCTGCGGCGCGCCGCCGTCGACCCAGGCCGCGACGGTCGCGATCTCGGCATCGGTCAACGACGGATCGCCGACGTACTCGGTGATCCCAACCGTCGGATCGAGATGCCAGGGCGGCATCGAGCGCGCGACCACTCGCTTCGCGATCGAGCGCGCCCACGGCCGCACGTCCTCGTAGCCCAGCAGCGACATCGGTGCGCCGGCGCCGGGACGGTGGCAGTTCTGGCACGATCTCTGGAAGATCGGCAGCACGTCGCGGGTGAAGGTGACGTTCGTCTTGTCGGCGTCGGCGCTTTCGGCCCCGAAGGCGGGCAGGGCGACGACACCGAGAATCGAACCGAGAAGGAGGGGCAGGCTCAAGGCTGCGCGCATGATCGGGCTCCTATCTTTCCGGCTTCGCGACGCCATTTCGCGACTCGTCGAGCTCGCGGCGCCAATACTAGCCAACCGGATTGCTGGGAAAGCACCCTAGCACCCCAAGGCGCCGTCCGTCCAGACGCGATTTCAGCCGGCTCGCCCGACCCTCAGTCCTCGCGCACTCCCTTGGGGGCCCGCTGGCTCATGAAGCCGAACAAGTACCCGGCGACGCGGCGCATCTGGATCTCCTCGGCGCCTTCGGTGATTCGGTAGCGCCGGTGGTGGCGGTAGATGTGCTCGAACGGCTTGTGCCGTGAGTAGCCGAGCCCGCCGTGCACCTGCATCGCGCGATCGGCGGCATCGCAGCACATCCGGTTCGACCAGTAGTTGCACATCGACACCTTGTCGGATACCGAGAACGCACCGTAGGTGTCCATCATCCACGCGGTCTTGTGGATCAGCGCCCGCAGCATCTCGCACTGGGTCTGCAGCTCCACCAACGGGAACTGGATGCCCTGGTTCACCGCCAGCGGCTTGCCGAACGGCTTGCGCTCCTTGGCGTACGCAACCGCTTGATTGATGCAGTACTGCGCCGCACCCAGGCTCGACGCGGCTTGGCGGATGCGGTTCTCGTTGAAGAAGTGCTGCACCACCCCGAGCCCGCGCCCTTCGCCGCCAAAGACCGCGTCGGGGCCGACAGTGACGTCGCGAAGCGAGATCCGACCGTGATCGGTCGGCATGTTGAAGGTCCACAGCATCTCCTCGACCTTGAATCCGGGCGAGTCGGTCGGAACGAGCAGCGCGGTGATCCCGGCGCCGTCGCCCGCCTTGCCGCTGGTGCGGGCGAAGATCAGGTCGTAGGGAGCCTTGTGGATGCCGGTGTTCCAGGTCTTCTCGCCGTTGATCCGCCAGCCGTCGCCATCGCGCACCGCGGTGGTCTCCATGTGGGTGGCGTCGGAGCCGTGCGCCGGCTCGGTGATCCCGAAGGCGAACCCGAGGGTGCCCGCAAGCATGCCTTCGAGGAACTTGTCCTTCTGCGCCGCGGTGCCGTAGACCAGCATCAATTGCACCCCGACCAGGTTGCCGACGATCGAGTGCTCGGTCTGGAGGTCGTTGTGAAGGCCCAGCCCGCGAGCGGCAAGGTGCTCGCGGATGATCGCCATCGCGAGGTTGCTGCCACCGCGACCTCCGACCTCCGCGGGCAGCCCGTATCGGAGGTGGCCCGCAGCATCGGCGCGCCGCTTCGCTTCGCGAAGCAACGCTTCCCAGTCCTCGGTCGGCAGACCGCCGCGCTCCCAGTCGGTGCGCGCGTGCTCGCGCCGGTGATCGAAGAAGCGGATGTTGTCGTCGGTCTGCTCGAGAGTGACGATCTCGCGCTCGATGAACGCATCGAGCTCGTCGAGGTAGCTGGTGATCTCTGGGGGAATCTCGAAGTTCATCTCACGACCCTCCTCGACGTCGGCGCGTGCGACGCGGAGGATGACACAGGCCACCCGCAGGCCTCCTACCTCGTCGCTCCAGTTTGGGGGCGACACAGCCGTCTATAATTCCAGCGCTTCGACGCCATTCCGCACAGCCATCCCTCGGAAGAAGAGGTTCGCAATGACCACTGAACGATGTTTCGCGCGCGCGGTCGCCCTGGCCTTCGTCACCGCCATCGCCGCCGGCTCTGGGGTCGCGATCGCCCAGAACCACGCTCCCAACCCCTACGCGATCGTCGAGAGCTGGGCCGAGGCGCCGCCGGGCCGAGCCTGGGGCTCCACCAGCGCGGTGTTCCCGGCGAGCGACGGCAGCGGCAACATCTGGGTGGCGGAGCGTTGCGGCGCCAACCTGTGCAGCGGCAAGGACCAACTCGCGCCGATCCTGCTCTACTCCCCAGCGGGCAAGGTACTCGAGAGCTTCGGCGCTGGCGTGTTCGTGTGGCCGCACGGCATGTTCGTCGATCGCGACAACAACGTCTGGGTCACCGACGCTCGTGGCGAGGGCGCCAAGGGTCATCAGATCCACCAGTTCAGCCCCGACGGCAAGCTGCTCAGGAGCCTGGGAGTAGCCGGCGTCGGCGGTCTCGGACCGACGATCTTCGATCAGCCGAGCGACGTCCTGGTCGCGCCCGACGGACACATCTTCGTCGCCGACGGGCACGGCGCTTCAGGCAACAACCGGATCGTCAAGCTCGCTGCCGACGGTTCTTTCGTCAAGGAATGGGGTCGCACCGGCAGCGAGCCCGGCGAGTTTCGCGACCCGCACGCCCTGGCGATCGACTCGCAGGGGCGGCTGTTCGTCGGCGACCGCGCCAACAGCCGGTTGCAGATTTTCGACCAGGACGGGGCGCATCTCGCGACCTGGCACCAGTTCGGGCGTCCAAGCGGGGTGTTCATCGACCGCAACGATGTGCTCTACGTCGCCGATTCGGAATCGAACGCCCGGCGCAACGGCGGCTTCAAGCGCGGCATCCGGATCGGCAGCGCCAAAGACGGCTTCGTCACCGCCTTCATTCCGGATCCCGAACCCAACCAAGATGAGTCTGGGACCAGCGCCGCCGAAGGCGTCGCAGTCGACGCCGCGGGCAATATCTACGGAGCGGAGGTCGGTCCGCGGCGGCTGGTCAAGTACACGAAGCGCTAGCAGCCCGTGGTGAAAGTCAGGATGCCCGCATTGCGAGCGCCGTGGGCCCAGGTGTAAGAAGGAGCGACGGAGGCGATGCTGGGACATCG
>JAQBHE010000492.1:0-4996 GCA_032128015.1 Holophagae bacterium | reverse complement strand
AACGCCCGGAGCCCGCTAGGTCTGCGCTCGAGGCACGCTCGGCTGTAGCGGTCTGCGACGCTGATGCGCTCGAGCGGTTGGGCCGACGGTGTGGCGCCCGGGATTTCGTCGGACCCGATCTCCTCGTCTCGAGCCTCGGGTCGGGCAACCGCGCCCGGTAGTTGGCCTCTTCGATTAGCTCGCTCTTCCGCCACGCCGGCATGTCGCGGAAACTGGCGACCACCTCCGCCTCCGGCGTTGTCCCGCCACAACCGCTCGCGCTCCGCCACGGGGCGAGCCGAGCAGGCGGAGGAGGTCGGGCTTTGACTAAACCAGGTGTCCACTAAACCGGGGAGGCTCTCTTCTCGCTCGGGCACGGTCGGATCGCCGGTGTCCTCGCCCGTTCGTCGGCCGCCCAAGGTCGGCCGCTACCCCCAGACCCGAAGTCCTCGATGCGTGGGGCAGTTCCCTCCTTGCTGCTAGACGATGGCTGCCATTCCCTCCGCCAACCAGGCATAGGCGTCGCGCAGGATCTCCTTGCCACCGATCTCGATCACCTGACCGTGGGCGAGGATCACCCGCTCGAAATCCCACTCGAAGATCCGGCGCAGGCTCGCCGCGGCAGCCGCGCGATCGCTGTACGCAAGGCGCACCGGCCGGCTGACTCCGGCGCGGCCATGGATCCCCGCCATCCGCAGGTACCAACCGGTCACCCGGGTCGGTTGGTGGTGGAAGTTCGCGAGCAGGTCGGTGGTGATCAGAGTCCTGGTCGCGCGATGATGGAACACCACCTCGGAGAGACTCGGCGCACCTTCGACCAGCGCCTGGCCGAGATCAGCGGACCACGCCGGATCGGGATCGTTGCCGAGGACACCGACGTTGCCGAGGTCGCCGTCAGGGCGAAGGTCGGAGCGCTTGGCGTCGAGACCGGGAGCGAGCAACAGCCGCGCATCGGGATAAGCGCGCGCCCAATCGCCAGCGAAGAGGTGGTGGAAGCGGTTGGGCGCGACGATCTGGCGAACCGGACCGAGCTCGTCGACCTTGGCCTTGAGCTCGTCGTCGAGCTGGATCGGCGAGTGCACGAACAGCTCCCCCGAAGCGAGCCGGACGATCGTCGAGCGCGCGCCGAGCTCGAGGACGCCAAACAAACGGTGCGGCATTTCGGCGGTCCACAGCCCGTCGTGCCAACGGGTGAGCCCAACCATGCGGACCTTGTGACGTGCCAATTTCGGGACCCCTGCGCGCAGCTACGGATCAAGGCAGGGCGAGGTTTCGTGGATCGGGGCCGAGCTTGACCTCTCCAGGCAGGTGCCGCCCCTCGATCCACAGCAACGCCTGTTCGTCGAGCTGAGCCCACAGAGCGGACGTCGCCCTGCGCAGACCGGGCATGGACGAGATGTCGACCGCCTCTCCCCAGTCGCTCGGACCGGTCCACCCGCCGTCGGCCGACGCCACCCGCCAGACCAACAACGGAACTCGCAATGCCCGCAAGTACTCGCGAACTGGAGCAGCGCCGAGCCGTCCGGCGTCTACAGGCTCCGAGCCCAGCACCAGGATCACCGCGCGCCGGCGGTCGCGTCGCGACGCGGTCATCGCCGCCACCGCCACCGCCTCACCCAGGCGCTGCTCGGCTGGAGAGCGTGCCGGCTGGCTCATCTGCCCGAGCAGCCACAACAGACCGCCGTCGACGTTGCCGAGCTCCTTGGTGTGCGGGAACAGGCGGAAGCGCTCGCCGGCCGCCAGCTCCTGGAACGGGAACAAGAAGCGCAGGCTGGCCCCCGGCACTAGGGGCAGTTGGCGCTTCAGTCGCCCTTGGGTGTCGGTGGTCGCCAGGCTGGCATTGTTGCCGCGGCGCATCCCCCGAATCTCGCGCCGGATGATCTCGCGCAGCGGCTCGACCGCCGAATGGTCGCGCACCACCACCAGGTCGATCGGTCCGCGCTCGAAGCCAACCACCCGGGCCGCTTCCCCACCGGCTAGCAGCGCCGCGCCAAGCTGCTCCACCGGCAGCGGCCGGCCGTGCACGATCACCGGCACCGCAGTGAGGTCGCTCTGGACCCGGTCCAGGTAGTGGCCTCCGAAGGTGACCTCTGCCGACGCTTCGACGTCGCCGGCGAACTGTAGATCGATGCGCAGCAAGTGGATCCGGTCGAGGTCGACCGGCGGCAAAGTCACCGCCGCCGGGTCGGCGACCTCCAGCGGCTGGTCATCGAGGGTGATCGCGAACGACTCCGGCCCCCCCGCCTCGAGGCTTTCCCAGCTTGCGCGCGCGACCACCCGTTCGCCTTCGCGGTCGAGCACCACCTGGACCTCGGCCGGCGGTCGCGGCACATTGATCCACTGCTCGACCCTGCCGATCTCGGCACCGCTGGCGTCGCGAGCTCGCGCCACCAGACGGTGAGGCAGCGGCACCCGCCCGAAGTTCCAGTTCATCTTCCACGGTGGCGCCTCCAGGCGCCCGATGGTCTCGCCGTCGAGGACGACTTCGACCAACGCCACCTCGGCCCCGACCAACACCTGGACGTCCTGCGGTCCGGTGATCAGGCCGAGGAACAGGGTGGCGAAGGCAATGATCTGGTCCAAGTCGGTCCCCGAGCCTGCGCCGCCTACCAGGCGATTCCGTAGTCTTCGCCGAAGTCGCTGGCGCCGCCCCACATGGTCCCATGCTCGCGGTCGAAATAGATCGCGGTGATCGGGCCCGAGGTCAGCCGTCTGGTCTCGACCCGGTAGCCCATCGAGCGCAGCTCGGCGATCACCCACTCCGGCATGTCGGCGCGCACTTCGAGCCTTCCGGGCTCGGCGGTGTGGGCGCCGAACGAGCTCTGCATCTGGTAGCTGTTGATGTTCGCGGCCTCGACCGCCTGCTGCACGTTCATCCCGAACTCGACGACGTTGAGGAAGAACTGGAGCAGGTTCTGGTCCTGGCTATCGCCGCCCTGGACCGAGAAAGCCAGGAACGGCTTGCCGTCGCGCAAAGCCAGGCTGGGCGTCAGAGTGGCGCGCGGGCGCTTGCCCGCTTCCGGCAAGTTGAACGGGTTGAGCCCGGCGTCGAGGACGAAGGCCTGCATGCGCTGGGACAGTCCGACGCCGGTGCTGCCGGCGATCACCGCCGGCACCCAGGCGCCGCTCGGGGTCACCGACACCACCCAGCCCTCGGCGTCCGCGGTCTGGATCGAGGTCGTGCCGGCATGGAACGCCTCGTCGGCAGTCATCCGCACCTCGCTACCCGGCGGCAGCTCGAGACGCTGCGAAACCTGGAACCCCGGCTCACCCTCGGCCTCGGCCGCCGGCGGAATCGGCGTCCACTTCTCGAGCAGGTCGAGGTACGGGTTCTTGCTGCCCTGGAACGGATAGGGGTCGCCGGGTTTGACGTTACGGTCATTGCGCTTCCAGTCGATGGTTGCGAAGCGCGACTTCGCGTAGTCCTTCGACAGCAATCCGCGCAGCGGCTCTTCGGGGGGAAAGTAGGGGTCTCCGTAGTAGAAGTCGCGGTCTGCAAACGCCAGGTTCATCGCCTGATAGAGGGCGTGGACGTAGCGGGCGCTGTTGTAGCCCATCGTCTGGAGATCGACGTTCTCGAGAATGTTGAGCGCCTGGAGCATCACCGGCCCCTGCACCCAGCTGGTCAGCTTGTAGACCTCGACACCCTTGTAGTCGGTCTTCACCGGTTCTTCGATGTAGACCTTCCAGCGGTCGAGATCGTCGAGGGTGATCAGGCCACCCTGCTCCTGGGTCCCGCGCACCAACTCGGCAGCGATGTCACCACGGTAGAACCGGTCGTAGGCGGCGTAGATCGCCTCTTTGCGGCTCTTGCCGGCGGCCAACGCCCGGCGCTCGGTCTCGACCAGCTTGCCGAGGGTGTCGTGGAGGTCGGGCTGGCGGAAGATCTCACCCGCGTAGGGCGCGGCGCGCTCGGGCCACTTTTCTACGGGGTCGCCGTCGAGGTGAGGCAGAAATACCCGCCGCGAGTACGGCCATTCGGCAATCATCTTGCGTCGGCTCTCGATGTTGTCGGCCTGCGACGCCTCGATCGGATAGCCGTCGGCCATCTCGATCGCCGGCGCGAGCACCTGCTCGAGGCTCAGCCGACCGTACTCGGCGAGCATCACCATCAAACCGCCCGGAGTGCCCGGAGTCACCGCCGCCAGCGGTCCGTACTCCGGGGGATAGACCATGCCGCGTTCGCGGAAGAACTCGACCGTGGCGCCGGTCGGCGCGCCGCCGAGGGCGTTGATGCCCACCACCTTGCCGTTGCGCGGATCGAAGATCAGGGCCTGGGTCTCGCCGCCCCAACCCAGGGTGTCCCACATCGTCGAAGTCGCCGCAAGCATCGCGCAGGCGGCGTCGACCGCGTTGCCGCCACGGGCAAAGGTCACCGCGCCAGCGGTCGCCGCGAGCGGCTTGCCGGTGATCGCCACCCAGTGCTTGCCGTGGAGCACCGGCTTGGTGGTGCGTTGCGCCGACGCCGGTGCGGCGAGCAACGCGATCACGATCGCGCAAGACAGCGAGATGGACGCGAAGCGAGCTTGGCGGATCATGGTCGATACCCCTCTGTTGAGACGCTCAAAGCGATTGGCCCGAGCATATCCGGGCGGCGCCGGCGTCTCCGTTGAGGGGCTCAGGCCGAGTCCCCATTCAGCCCAGTCCCCGTCTTGCAGTCCCGTCAGCAGTCTCCATCGGGGCGCCAGGCGAGCAGACGGTCGATCAACGACCCGGGGTCGCGGTCACACAACAGCAGGCCGCGGTGGGCGGCGCCGAGGAAGCCCTCGCTCTCGACGTGGTCGAGGAAGCCGCGCAAGCGATCGAAGAATCCGTCGACATCGAGCAAGCCGCACGGCTTCACGTCGAGCTCGAGCTGGGTCGCCGTGAGCGCTTCGAACAGCTCATCAAGGGTTCCCAGGCCGCCGGGCAGGGTGAGGTAGCCGTAACTGAGCCGCGCCATCAACGTCTTGCGCTCGAGCATGGTGTCGACGCGGTGGAGCACGGTGAGTCCGGAATGCGCGACCTCGATCCGGTC
>JAQBHE010000491.1:0-4721 GCA_032128015.1 Holophagae bacterium | reverse complement strand
CCCGCTGGAGGTCGCCGTCGTGACGAGCGAGGATGTCGTCGCGACCGGGGTGGTCGAGACCGTGATCGCGCAGGTAGTGGGCGTAGAGCGGCTCGTCGCAGACCACGGTGTCATTGCGGTTGCCCCACGCGCGCATCATCGCGGTGGAAATGTTGCGCGGCCCCGACCACGAGGCGATGCGTAGCTCATCCGTGCTCATCAGCCAGGAATCCTAGCGCCCGGTGATAGGTTGCCGACTTCGGTCGTCCCTTGCTATGAGCCTGCGTCGAGAGCTGACCCGCAACCATCCTGACTTCCCATTGCTCGAAGCGAGTGACCGGGCGGGCGTCGAGGCGCTGCTCCGTCGTCTGGACTGGCTCGATCCCGCCGAGACGGTTGCCGGGATCGAGCGCGCCGGCGAGGGCAACATGAACCTGGTGCTGCGGGTGACCACGGACCGCCGGTCGGTCATCCTCAAGCAGTCGCGGCCCTGGGTCGAAAGGTACGAGTCCATTGCGGCGCCGCTCGACCGCGCGTTGATCGAGCAACGTTTCTACCGCCGTGTCCAAGGAGTGCCTGGAGTAGCGGGTGCGATGCCGCGGCTGCTCGCCGCCGATCGCGAGTCGTACACCCTACTGCTCGAAGACCTTGGGCCGGCGCAGGACCTGACGGTGCTCTACCGCCGCGGCGAGCTCGTGAGCGCTGAGGTGAGCGAGCTCGGCGCCTACCTGCGGGCGCTGCACGGCGCGACCTGGGCGGAGTCCGCCGACGGCCTGCGCAATCGCGAGATGCGCAAGCTCAACCACCTGCACATCTTCGAGGTTCCCTACACGACCGACACCGCCGTCGACGTCGAGGCGTACGAGCCGGGGCTCGCCGCGGTCGCCGCAACCTTGCGCGGCGACTCGGAGCTGCGCCGCGAGGTCGAGATGGTGGGGGAGCGCTATCTCGCCGACGGCCCTTGTCTGGTGCATGGCGACTTCTTTCCGGGAAGTTGGCTGCGCACCCCCGCCGGTCTCAAAGTGATCGATCCCGAGTTCTGCCACTTCGGCGAGCCCGAGCTCGACCTGGGCGTGGCGATTGCGCACTTCGTGCTCGCCCGCCAGTTCTTCGGACTCGACCAGGAGCTGATGCAAGCCGCGGTCGATCCCGATTCGGGGCGCTCGGTCAGCCACGATCGGATAGCCCAGTACGCGGGCGCCGAAGTGATCCGCCGGCTGATCGGCGTCGCCCAACTGCCGATTCCACCGACCTGCGGTTTTCGCGCCAAGGCGCTCGAGCAGGCGCGGGTCGCGATCGTCGAGCGGACCCTGGAGGGGTTTCGCACGTGACTTCGGCAAAGGCGAGAGCGGCCGGCGCCGCGGTGCTGATCGCGATGGCCTGCGGCCGCAGCGTGCCGTCGCAACCGGTCGCGCCGACGGTCGGACCGCCGCCGGTCGAGGTCTGGCTCGATGTCGATCCGGCGACCGGCCTGCCCGGCGGCGAGGTCGACGACGGGTTGATGATGCTCCAGGTGTTCCACTCGCCGGAGCTGCGAGTGCGCGGGATCAGCGTCGTCTTCGGCAACAGCCGGCTCGACCAAGGGATCGGGATCGCCCGCGAGATCACCGGTCGTTTCGGTCCACCGGGAATCGAGCCGGCGAGCGGCGCAGCGAGCGCGGACGAGCTCGGTGTTGCGACCGACGCGGTGCGCGCGCTCGCCGCCGCCCTCGCGGAGGCGCCGATGACCGTGCTCGCGGTCGGACCGGTGACCAACATCGGGTCGTTGGTGCGGCTCCACCCCGAGCTCGTCGATCGCATCGACCGTGTCGTCGTGGTTGCCGGGCGCCGGGTGGGCCAGAGCTTTCGCACCGGCGCGTCGAGCAACCTGCCGCACCGTGACTTCAACTTCGAGCTCGACCCGGCGGCGATGCAGGTGTTGCTCGACGCGGAGGTGCCGCTAGAGCTCGCGCCGTGGGAGGTGTCGTCGCACGTCTGGCTGCACAGCAGAGACCTCGAGGACCTGCGGGGCCGGTCCGAGGCCGGCGCCTGGGTTGCCGACGCTTGCGAGAGCTGGCTCGAGCGCTGGCGCGAGAACCTCGGGGTCGACGGTTTCAACCCCTTCGACACTCTCGCCGCCGGATGGGTGAGCCACCCGCAACGAATCGAATCGGTCGAGGTCGGAATCTGGATCGAAGAGCGCGAGGACGATCGCCAGCCGGGCGAGCGCAAGCCCTACCTGCTCGTGGACCCCCAACGGCACGATCTCCGGCGAGCCACCTACACTTATCTTCCCGATCCGGGCTTCGCCGAGCTCCTGAAAGAGCGCCTCGCCGGACGATAAAGAGGTCCGTCGAGGACCGAGGAAGAATACTATGAAGCAATCGCGTCCCTCTCTTTGCGCTGCCGCAGCGGTCTCGTTGGTTCTGCTCGCAAGCCCGAGTCCGGCCACCGAGGACGGCGCGCCGTTCGCGCAGGGCCGGGTGGTCGCAGCGCCCGGCGCCGTGCTCGCGCAGCGGGATCGTCCGGCGGTGATCAACCGCATCCTCGGCGATCGACTCGAGAACCTGCTGCCGCGGCTGATGCGCGAGAGCGGCATCGACTTGTGGCTGGTGATCAATCGCGAGTACGCCGAAGACCCGGTGTTCTTCACCCTGGCGCCGCACCCGGTGTTCGCGGCACGCCGGACCACGATGCTGGTGTTCTTCGACCCCGGCGAGGGCAAGCCTTTCCAGCGTCTGACGGTCAACCGTTACCCGTTCGGGGCCCTCTACGAGCCGGCCTGGGAAGGCGGCGATCTCGATGCTCAATGGAAGCGGCTCGGCGAGGTGATCGCGGAGCGCAATCCGCGAAAGATCGGGATCAACACCAGTCGCGAGTGGCCGCCCGCCGACGGTTTGACCGCCGCCCTTCGCGACCAGCTGTTCGAGGTGCTGACGTCGGAGCTGCGCGGCCGGGTGGTGAGCGCCGAGCAGCTGGCGGTGCGATGGCTCGAGACCCGCACCGCGCTCGAGCTCGAGACCTATCCCCACATCGTGGGCGTGGCTCGGGGAGTGATCTCGGAGGCGTTCTCCGAGCGGGTGATCACTCCCGGCGCGACCACGATCGGCGAGGTGGCCTGGTACATTGCCGAGCGCTTTGCCGGGCTCGAGCTGCCGATCTGGTTCCAGCCGTCGGTCGACGTCCAGCGCGCCGACCGCGCTTGCGATTCCGCGACCCCGTTCTGCGGCCTGAGCGCCGAAGACACGGTCATCCGGCCAGGCGACGTGCTCCACACCGACGTCGGCTTCTGCTACTTGTTGTTGTGCACCGACACCCAGGAGATGGGCTACGTGCTGCGTCCTGGTGAGAGCGCGGCGCCTGCGGAGCTGGTGACTGCGCTCGCTCGTGGCAACCGCTGGCAGGATCTCCTGACCGGGTCGTTCGTCACCGGACGCACCGGCAACCAGGTGCTCCGGGCGACCATCCAAGGGTGTGAGAACGAGGATCTGTTCTGCAGCACCTACACCCACCCGATCGGCTATTTCGGCCACGCTCCCGGTCCGACGATCGGGATGTGGGATAACCAGGGGCCGACGGTCGGCCGCGGCGACTGGCCGCTGTATCCGAGCACCGCCTACTCGATCGAGGGCAATGTGCGGGTGCCCTTGGCGTCGTGGCAGGGGCGGCCGGTGCAGATCATGCTCGAGCAGGACGCGGTGTTCGACGGTCAGGCAGTTTGGTATATCGCCGGGCGGCAGACCGAGTGGCATCTTGTGAGGTAAGAGGCATGGGTTCGGCGGGTCGACACTGAAGGGGAGAAAATGACGAAGTTCGGAATGTCCCTTTGGACGGCGCTCGTGGCTTCGGGCGCTCTCGCCCAGGGGCCGAGCACCGATTGGCCCACCTACCATGGCGACCTCGGAGCGCGGCAGTACGTTGCGTTTGACCAGATCGACGCCTCGAACGTTGCCAGGCTCGAGGTCGCGTGGACTTGGGAGTCGCCCGACAACGCGCTGGCCGCCGAGGATCGCCGCAAGACTCCAGGACCGTTCAAGTCGACGCCGCTCAAGATCGGCGATCGCTTGTTCGTCAACACTTCACTCGGGCAGGTCGCGGCGCTCGACGCGATCACCGGCGAGCCGATCTGGTCGTTCGACACCAAGGCTTACGAGGCCGGCCGTCCAACCAACCTCGGCTTCAACAGCCGCGGAGTCGCCTACTGGACCGACGGCAAGGAAGAGCGTCTGTTCCAACCGTCGAACGACTCGACGCTGTGGGCGATCGATGCCAAGATCGGCAAGCCGGTGCCGACGTTCGGCGACGGCGGCAAGGTCGACCTGATCGCGACCTTGCGACGCGAGACCACCCGCCGGTCGTACACCGTGATGTCGGCGCCGCTGGTGGTCGGTGACGTGGTGATCGTCGGCTCGTCGATCTTCGACGGTCCGACCCGCAAAGAGATGCCGCCAGGAGACGTCCGCGCCTTCGACGTGCGCACCGGCGCGCTGGCTTGGACCTTTCACAACCCGCCGGCCAAGGGAGAGAAGGGCTACGACACCTGGGAGGACGGCGCCGCCGACTACACCGGCAACGCCAATGTCTGGACCAACATGTCGGCCGATCAAGAGCTCGGTCTGGTCTACCTGCCCTTCGGCACTCCCACCAACGACTGGTACGGCGGCCATCGCAAGGGCGACAACCTGTTCGCGGAGTCGATCGTGTGTGTGAGGGCGGCGACCGGCGAGTACGTCTGGCACTTCCAGCTGGTCCATCACGGTCTG
>JAQBHE010000490.1:0-17200 GCA_032128015.1 Holophagae bacterium | reverse complement strand
GCACCTGACGCCGGCGGCGGCCGGTCCCCAGCCACGCCATCCGCGGAGTCCAGCACGAGGAACGGGTCAGGAGCGCGCGAGCAGCGGCTTCTCGCGGTTCGCCCGGCGCCTGCCGGAGGAGCCAAATCGATCACCGAACTGGCCTGCCAGGCAAGGCCTCCGCAACGACCCTCACACCCCGCGCCCGCCCCCATGCTCGACCTCGCCACTGTCCTCGCCGCCCAGCAATCGCCGCCGTTGTGGCTGCAGCTGGTTCCGTTCGCGGTGATCTTCGCGATTTTCTACTTCGTGGCGATCGCACCGATGCGCCGGCGACAGGCCGAGCTCCAGAAGACCATCGCCGCTCTCGGCAAGGGCGACAAACTGATCACCAACGGCGGGCTCTACGGCGAGGTGGTCACGGTCGACGACCAGACGATCATCCTCAAGGTCGCCGAGGGCGTGAAGGTGCGGATCGCCCGCTCAGCGGTCGCTAGTCTCCAGAATCCCGAATCGTAGGGAGAGGAAGTCCGATGAACCAGAGTTTGCTCTGGCGAGGGTTGTTGATCCTCGCGGTCGCGTTGGCGGCAGGGTTTGCGGTCTATCCGCCAAAGGAGAAGATCAACCTCGGTCTCGACTTGCGAGGCGGCATCCACTTGCTGCTCGAGGTCGTAACCGACGACGCGCTGGCGGCGGAGACCGACAAAGACATCGAGCGCCTGGTCCAAGAGCTTGCGAGCGCCGGAATCCCTGGGGCTAGCGGCGTCGCCCAAGAGGACAACCCGAACCGCTTCCGACTCAGCGGCACGAGCGTCGGTCAAGACGGGACGCTGCGCAAGGTGGTCGACGACTACCTGCCGGAGTGGGACTGGTCGCGGGTCGGCGATGCCGCTGACTTCAGGCGTCACGCTGATGCGATCAGCAGGATCGAGGAGTTGGCGGTGGTCCAGGCCCGACAGACCATCGACAATCGGATCAACGCCTTTGGGGTCGCCGAACCGGTGATCCAGCGCCAGGGTCTCGGCGGCAACCGCATCGTCGTCCAACTCCCGGGCGTCGACGACCCGGAGCGGATCAAACGACTGATCAAGAACACCGCGATCCTCGAGTTCCACCTGGTGGCCTACCCGCGCAACGGCGGCGCCGCCAACGATCGCCAGGAGATCTTGAATTCCTACGGCGGCGCTCTGCCCGATGACGTCGAGATCGTCGCCAGCGACATCCGCGACCGCGAGGGCGTGGTTGTTGGCACCAACTACTACGGGCTCGAGAGGCGCCGGGTGATCACCGGCCGCGACCTCAAGGACGCGCGCCCCGGGCTCGGCGAGTTCAATGAGCCGGTGGTCCAGTTCAGCCTCACCCCTGACGGCGCCAAGCTCTTCGGCGACGCCACCGCGGCCAACATCGGTCGCGGTCTTGCCATCGTCCTCGATGGCCGGGTGCAGTCGGCGCCGACGATCGAGGACCGGATCACCGACAGCGGGGTGATTCGGGGCAGTTTCACCCAACCACAGGTCGAGGATCTGTCGACGGTGCTGCGCAGCGGCGCCTTGCCGGCGAGCATCAACTACCTCTACCAGAACAGCGTCGGTCCTTCGCTCGGCCAGGATTCGATCAACAGCGGGCTGCGCGCGTTTGGCGCGGGCTTGGTCTTGGTGGTGTTGACGATGCTGGTGGTCTACAAGGGCGCCGGGATCAACGCGGTGGTGGCATTGGCGCTCAATTTCCTGATCATCTTCGGCGCCCTCGCCTACTTCGGAGCCACCCTGACCCTGCCCGGAATCGCCGGCATCATCCTCACCGTCGGCATGTCGGTCGACGCCAACGTGCTGATTTTCGAGCGCATCCGTGAAGAGCTCCACCACGGTCGCACGGTCAAGTCGGCGATCGCATCGGGGTTCGGCAAAGCGATGTCGTCGATCCTCGACGCCAACGTCACCACCCTGATTGCGGCGATGTTCCTGTTCAACTTCGGGACCGGCCCCATCCGTGGCTTCGCGGTCACCCTGTCGATCGGCATCCTGGCGTCGATGTTCACCGCCATCATCAACAGCCGCTGGATATTCGACATGCTGCTGGCGCGCGGCGGTCGGGTCGACCGGCTGTCGATCTAGCCGCCGCACGGTCCGAGGCATCCCTAGGAGTCGTCGCTCATGGAGTTCTTCCGCAATACCCACATCGACTTCATGCGTTACCGGCGCATCTGGCTGGCGGTGTCGGGGCTCGCGATCGTGGTGTCGATGGTCCTGTTGTTTGGGCTCAAACGGCTCAACGTCGGGATCGAGTTTGCCGGCGGCACCCAGATCACAATGCGCTTCGCCGAGGCGCCGCAGGTCGACGAGCTGCGGGCGTTGTTTTCCGGCGCGCAGATCGACACCCCGCAGCTCCAACGCTTCGGCGAGGACGACGCCAACGAGGTGATTCTCAAGACCCGCTCGATCACCGGCGACGAGGTCGACCCGGAGACTGCGGTCATCGCGGCGCTCGACGGCAAGATGAACCCCGATCTCGGCGGTCGCTTGGACCTCAATCTGCGAGGCACCGCGGCACTCCAAAGCCTGTTGGCCACAGAAGACCCCGATCGAGTGGCCACGACTCCCGGCGACGAAGCGGCGGTCGAGCACTACCAGGCAGTGGCGGCAGCGGTAATGGGTCTCAAGAAAGACCACGGCTTGCTCGAGTCCTGGGAGCGAATCGGCGGACTGCCCGAGGTGACTCCGGCGAGCCTCGAGGTGCTGCGGGCCAAGGCCGCTCTCGGCAAGTTCACCGTGCTCTCGACCGAGAGCGTCGGCCCGCAGATCGGATCCGAGCTGCGCACCAAGGGCATCCTGGCGGTGGTGTTCTCGTTGATCGGGATGATGGCCTACATCTGGCTGCGCTTCGAGCTGCGGTTCGGGATCGGGGCGGTGGTGGCGAGCGCCCACGATGTCGCGATCACCCTCGGCGCGTTCGTGCTCGCTAACCACGAGTTCAATCTCACCAGCATCGCCGCTTTCCTGACCGTGGTCGGATACTCGGTGAACGACACCGTCGTGATCTTCGACCGGGTGCGCGAGAACCTCCGGCGCAACCGCCGCGAGCCGCTGGCGAAAGTGCTCAACGACAGCCTGAACCAGACCCTGTCACGCACGGTCTTGACCACCGGCACGACGCTGCTCGCGGTGGTGACCCTGTTCCTGATCGGCGGCGAGGCGATCCAGGGCTTCGCGTTCGTATTGATGGTCGGTATCGTCGTCGGCACGTACTCGTCGGTGTACATCGCGAGCCCGATCGTGCTGCTGTGGGAACAGCGTTTCGGTCGCGAGGCCCGCGAGCGACGCGCAACCCAGGCCGCCTGATCCGCTCGAGAGCGGCCCGACCGCCCGGTCAGCCGGACCGGTCGCGGTTCAGGGAGGAAACGGGCGAGCGGAGGGAATGGTACTCACCATTCCCGGGGAGAGCGGCCCTATAATGGAGGTTGCCTCCTGGAAGGAGGTTCGCCTCCTGGAAGGAAGGTTGCCTCCTGGAACCGAGACCGCAGCCATGGCCGACGCGCTGATCAAGAGCAAGCCGCCGGTGCCGGCGGTCAAAGGGGTGCGGTTCGCCGACCTCGGCAAGCGGCTGTCGGAGAACGGCCGGCCGATGGACGAGGCGTGGCTGCGCTCTGTCTACGAGTTCGCGCGCACCGAGCACGAGGGCCAGACCCGGCGCTCGGGAGAGCCCTACATCACCCACCCCTTGGCGGTCGCCTACCTGCTCGCCGACCTCAAGTTCGACCAAACCTGCGTCGCGGTCGGACTACTCCACGATGTCCTCGAGGACACTGGTGCCAGCCAGGCGACGATCTCCGAGCGCTTCGGCAAGGAGATCGCGGAGCTGGTCGACGGCGTCTCGAAGATCGGCCGCCACGAGTACGTCCGTCGCGACGAGGCCCAGGCCGAGACCTTCCGCAAGCTGATCCTGGCCTCGGCGAAGGACATTCGGGTGATCTTGGTGAAGCTGGTCGACCGCCTGCACAACCTCCAGACCCTGGAGTTCATGTCCGACCCGGCGCGCCGCCGGATCGCCCGCGAGACCCCCGAGATCTACGGCCCGATCGCCCACCGCCTGGGAATGAACCGGGTCAAGGTCGAGCTCGAGGACCTGGCGTTCTTCTACCTCCATCCCGAGGCGTTCGCCGAGCTCGCGGCCAAGCTCAAGCAGAAGGTGACGGTCGGCAAGGATGCGACCCTGCGGATCCACGCCGAGCTCGAGAAGACGTTGGCCGAGGCCGAGATCGACTGCGAAATCAGCTCGCGGGTCAAAGGCTACTATTCGATCTACAAGAAACTCCAGCGCCAGGGCATCGATATCTCCGAGCTCTACGACTACCTCGCCTTCCGGGTGGTCACCCAGGGAGTCCGCGACACCTATGGGGCGCTCGGCGTGGTCCACCAATCGTGGCGGCCGATCCCGGGTCGGTTCAAGGATTACATCGCGGTCGCCAAGCCGAACCTCTACCGGTCGCTGCACACCACGGTGGTCGGTGAGCAGGGTCAGCCGTTCGAGGTCCAGATCCGAACCCGCGAGATGGACTTGATCGCGGAGGAAGGCATTGCCGCGCACTGGCGTTACAAGGAGGGCAAGCAATCCGCGACGAGCGAGGACGCGAACATCTTGTGGTTGCGCCAACTTCTCGAATGGCAGAAGGAAGTCAGCGACCCGCGGGCGTTCCTCAGCAGTCTGAAGATCGACCTCTACCCCGACGAGGTCTACGTGTTCACCCCGAAGGGCGAAGTGCTGCCGTTCCCTCGCGGCGCGACCCCGCTCGACTTCGCGTACCGGGTCCACACCGACCTCGGCCACCACTGCACCGGCGCCAGGGTCAGCGGCCGCCTGGCGCCGCTCAAGACGGTGCTTCAGAACGGCGACATCGTCGAGATCATCACCCACGCCAATCGGGAGCCTTCCCGTGATTGGTTGAGCCTGGTGGTGACCCCGCGGGCGAAGAGCAAGATCCGTCACTGGCTCAGCATTCAGCAAAAACAGCGCGCCGCCGAGATTGGCAAGAGCCTGCTCGACAAAGAGCTGCGGAAGTTCCGCCAGAGCGCGAAACGTGTGCTCGACTCGCCGGCGATGGCGGCCTACCTCAAGGACGAAGGCCTGACCGCCCTCGACGAGGTCTTCTCGCGAATCGGCTTCGGCAAGACCACCGTGCGTCAGGTGCTTGCCCGGGTGCTCAGCGAGCAGCAGCTCGAGCGCGGCGCCGAGGCCCCGGGTGGGCTGCGGCGGGTGGTCAACCGAGTCCTGCCCTTCAACGACAGCCCGGTGATGGTCCGCGGTCAAGGCGACATGCTGTCGTTCCTCGCCAAGTGCTGCAACCCGCTGCCCGGCGACGAGATCGTCGGCTACATCACCCGCGGTCGCGGGGTCTCGGTTCACGCCGGCGAGTGTCCGAACGTCAAGAACCTGCTCTACCACCCCGAGCGCGAGATCTCGGTCGAGTGGGCCCGGCGAGAGGAGGGCGTCTACCCGATCACGCTGGCTATCGAGGCCACCGACGCTCCTGGTCTGCTGGCCCGACTGACCGAATTGATCGCCAAGCACGGCAGCAACATCCGGCACATCGAGGCGCAGACCGCTGAGACCGGACGAGCGACGATCGAAGTCGCGCTCGAGGTCAAGAACCGCAAGCATCTCGAGCGTTTGCAGCGGGCGCTGGGCGCGGTGTCGGGGATCGCCAACGTCCAGCGCCTTATGGCGGCAGAGCGGCGGGCGCTTGGGTAGCCTCCTCCAGGACCCCTGGAACTTGACGCTTGGGTCGAGCTCGGCCAGGTCGCCAACGATCGTCGGGGGCCGAGCGCCCTCGGGATCGGAGGCCCGCTGGTTTCCTCGAGGACCAAGCCAAGCGGGTTCATTTGCGCTCCGGTGGAGCCGGCCGTTGGACCGCCGTCCGGGGTCGGAAACCCTTTGGAATCAGGGACTCACGCCGAATTCTCGGACCCTTCCTCCCTTGACTTGGCGCCCCGATGGTTGCTACGCTCTAGTAAAGCTTTCAGTGTCGACCGCTAACTCGCGATGAGTACGATAGTTTGACCGAGGCTCGCTGTGGCGTTTTTCTCCAGATCCAAGGGTGTTGTCGGGCTGGATATCGGGAGCTTTGCGGTGAAGCTCGTCGAGCTCAACGAGAAGGCGGGCGAGTACCACCTCCAGCGACTCGGCATCGAGCCGTTGTCGCCGGAGGCGATCGTCGACGGCTCGATCCTGGATTCGAGTCTGGTGGTCGACGCGATCCAGAAGCTGAGCGAAGAGACCGCGGTCAAGAACAGCAACTTTGCGACCTCATTGTCCGGGCATTCGGTGATCATCAAGAAGATCGAGCTGCCGACGATGGCGCCCGAGGAGCTCGCGGAGTCGATCCAGTGGGAGGCCGAGCAGTACATCCCTTTCGACATCCAGGACGTCAAGCTCGACTACGTGGTGTTGTCTCCAGACGCAGTCGGCGACCAGATGGAGGTGCTGCTGGTCGCGGTCAAGCGCGAAAAGGTCAATGACTACGTGTCGGTGATCAGCCAAGCCGGTCGGACCACGGCCCTGGTTGATGTCGACGCGTTCGCGGTCCAGAACTGCTACCAGCTGAACTACGACCTCGATCCGGTCAAAGTCGTGGCGCTGATCAACATGGGCTCTGGGGTCACCAACATCAACATCCTGGCGCGGGGAACGACGGTGTTCTGGCGTGATATCTCGTTCGGGGGAAACCAGTTCTCCGAAGCGCTTCAGCGCGAGTTCAATCTGTCGTTCGAGCAAGCGGAGGCGCTCAAACGCGGCGAGGCGGTCGAGCGCTACTCGGGCGCCGATGCCCGCGCGGTCCTCGAGTCGGTTGCCGCGGAGATGGCCAGCGAGATCCAGAAGACGTTTGACTTCTTCGGCGCAACCTCATCCGAGGGTGCGGTCGAGGAGCTGGTGCTTTCGGGTGGCTGCGCGCTCACTCCCCACCTGGTGCGATCGCTGGGGGAACGCTTCGGGGTACCGACTGAGGTCATGAATCCGTTCCGCCGGGTGCATTACCGAGAGACCGACTTCAACAGCGAGTGGCTGCAGTCGATCGCGCCGATGATGGCGGTGTCGGTGGGCTTGGCGATTCGCAGGCTTGGCGACTAGCCACAGGTGACCAGTACAGACTTCGAGTCAGGCCGATGATCAAGATCAACCTCGTCGCGGAAGGCCGCAAACCAGTCGTCAAGCGGGTCTTGCGATCCCGTGGCGAAGGGTCCAAAGCACTGGTGGGCGAGCAGGCGGCGCTGGTGTCCCTGGTCTTGACGGTGCTGGTTTTCGGCGCGCTTCTCGGCGGCTGGTGGTGGATGCTTCGCGGCACGATCGCGGAACACAAGCAGCAGGTTCGGGTGGCCGAGCGCAGGGTCAACGAGCTCGAGGAGATCATCCGTCAGGTCGAAGAGTTCGAGATCAAGCAGGCGACACTCGAGCAGAAGATCGACGTCATCACCCGGCTCAAGAACAGCCAACGCGGGCCGGTCGAGATCATGGACCAGATCGCGCGTGCCCTTCCCGAGTTGCTGTGGCTCGATCGCCTCGATCAGTCGGGCAACCAGATCACGCTCAGTGGCCGCGCCTTCAACAGCGGTGCGATCGAGGCCTTCATCAAGAGCCTCGACGAGTCGCCAGCGTTCGACGAGCCGAAGCTCAACGACATCACGCAGCGCAACGATGTCTACATCTTCACCCTGGTTCTGACCAAGGTCACGGCGACCGAAGATACTCCGGCATGAGCGGCTCAGTGTCGGATCGGTCGGGTCAAGGCTGCGAGATCGGCGGGGCCTGAGTATGGAAACCGGACTCGAAGGCAGACCCTGGTACCTCGGCCTAGCGATCGGCGCCTTGGTCGGCGCCGCGGTGCTCGGGTTCGGCTACCGTTCGAAGATCTCGCCGATGAACAAGGAGATCGCGCGGCAGGAGAGTCGGCTGGTCGAGCTCCAGGCTCAGATCCAGCGCGGCGAGGAAGCCGAGGCGCAACTTCCCCAGTTCGAGGAGCGGGTCGGCAGGCTCGAGCTCGAGCTCGCCAAGCTGCTCAAGATCCTGCCCAACCGGCGCAACGTCCACGAGTTGCTGGGGCGCTTCCGGTCGGTGGCCGAGCAGGAGGATTTCAACCTCACCAAGGTCACCCCCGGTACCGAGGTCGAGCAGGAGTACTTCAGCGAATGGCCGATCAGCGTCAGCGTCGAAGGCACCTACCACAACCTGGCGCGCTTCTTCGACCGCATGAGCCGATTCACCCGGATCATCAACATCGACAGCCTCAAGATCAACGCGGCCCGTAGCGCGACCCCGACCCTGTCGATTACCGCCTCGTTCGTGGCCAAGACCTTTGTCTACAAAGATACCGAGGCCAGTGGGGGTGGGCCGTGAAACGGCCAGAGCGTGCCGTGAAACGGCCAGAGCGTGCCGTGAAGCGGTGGGGCTTGGTGGCCATGGCGCTGTTCTTGGCGACCCTAGCGTTCCCGGCGATGCCGACGGCCGGCCAGCAGCCGGCGGAGCGGCCTCCGGCGGCGAAAGTCGCGGCCGAAGCGCCCGCGGCCGAAGCGCCCGCGGCGGAAGCGTCGCCAACGTCCGAGGCCCAAGCCGGGATGGACTTGATCGAAGATCTCCTCGGCGAGGACGCCGACGTCGTCGAGGGCGGACTCGCGTACGATCCGGGCGATCGCCGGGATCCGTTCCGGTCGTTGATGGTGACCGTCGAGGCGGCCAAGCGCGAAGGTCCGCGGCCGGAAGGGGTCGCCGGTTTGTTGATCGACCAGTTGACGGTGACCGGGGTCTGGGTGACCCGCGAGGGACCGGTGGCGCAGGTGAGCTCAGCCGACAGCCCGGTGAGCTTCTTGATCCGTCCGGGAGACCACCTGTTTGACGGCGACGTGCTCGAGATCTCGTACCGGAAGAACGAAGGCGCGGAAGTCCTGTTTCGGCAGGTCGTGGAAGATCCGACAGCTCCCAAGCCCTTTCGGGAGATCACGAAGAGGCTCGAGCCGTAGCCGGCGCGATCCGGTAGGGTGCGGAACGGAGGCGGGTATCCCATGGAGATGAGAACAGAGGCAGCGGCGGGACGGCGGCTCGAAACGGCGGCGGCCGTCGTGCTGGCGGTCATCGCCTCACTTTCGCTCGCTCCGCAAAGAGCAGCTGCGGCGATCGAGCCGACCACGATCGGTCGCTTGACCGTGGTCGAAGACGCTCCCGGAGAGCAAGTGCTCATCGAAGCCGACGGCACGTTGGTTTGGACCCAGTACCGGGACTCCCGCGGCGATCTGGTGGTCGACTTACCGAATACCGTGATCGCGGCCGGGGTCGAAGGCCTGGTGTCCGAGGGATTGGTGTCGCGGCTCGACGTCGAGGCCTTCGACGGTCCCGAACGCCCGCTGACTCGTTTCATCATTCGTACCGCCCGGGCGACCGAGCACTCGCTGAATCTCGATGGCAACTCCCTGAGCCTGACCTTCACACCGATCCGCCCCGAGCTCCTCGGGGTCGCGGAGACCTCACCTTTCGCGTTGGCCGCGAACACGACGCCGGCGCCGACGATCGGCGGCGGATTTCTGCAAGAGCCGAGTCCAGCCCAGACCGGCCGGGGCACTCCCGAGGAGCCGGTGCCCGGTCCGCTGCCGGTCGGAGTCTCCGCCACCCGCCTCGAAGGTGTCGAGGTCATCGACCTCGGGGGCGATCCGGGTCTTCGAATCCGCGGCGATGGCGAGTTCTCGTACCGCACCTTCGTGCTCCAAGAGCCGCTGCGTTTCGTCATCGACCTGATCGGGGTGGTCAACACCGCAGCCGCGACCACCGTATCGGTCGACTCGCAATACGTCGACCAGGTGCGGATGGCTCAGTTTCGCCCCTACCCCGAGCCGGTTTCGCGTGTTGTCCTCGACCTTCGCGAATCCCGGTTGCCGATCATCGAGAGCGGCTCGGACGGGTTGGTTCTGCGTTTCTCCGCGGTCCAGGTCGCAGAGGCACCGGTCGCCACTCCGACGGCGTCGATCGAAGAGCCGATCGAAGAGTCCATCGAAGAGACGACGCCGGCTGCCGAAGTCGCCGAGATCCTCGACGAGGCGAACCGCGCGACCGCATCCGCGAGCCCTGCCGGCACCGCACCCGAGCCTGAGGTAGAGCCGGAGGTCGAGCCGACTCCACTCCGCGAGGCGCTGTCGCCTGCCCCGTCTTCCGTACCTTCGGCTGGAGAGTCGGCGAGCCCGGGTCGGCTGGTCGTGGAATCGGCTTCCGAGCCCGCTCCTGGAGCGAGCCCTTCGCGTCCATCGAGCGCGGCGCTTGAGCCCGAGGAGCCGGCAGCGCCTGCGCTCGCGATCGCCACGGCCCAGCCGCCGCCCGAAGCGGCTCCGCCGCCACTCGAGATACGCGACGACCGGGCGGGCGAGACCCCACGTGCGCCGCGCCCGCCGAGAAGCGATGTTGCGCTCTACGAACCAAGAGAGCCGGTGGTCGAAGTCCGCAGCCAGGGACCGCGCGCCGAGACCATCTCGGGTCCGGCGTTCGGGGTGCAGTCCATCAGTCCCGAGACTCGCTGGATCGGCGAGCCGATCAGCATGACCCTCAAGGACGCTGAGGTGACCGAGGTGCTGCGTTCCATCGCGCGGCTGGCGGACCTCAACATCGTGATCCAGCCAGGAGTCACGGGGCCGGTGACCGTCGAGCTCGACCGGGTGCCGTGGGATCAGGCGCTGGAGCAGATCCTCAAGGTCAACAACCTCGGCAAGCAGCTCGAAGGCAACATCTTGAGGGTCGCGCCGATCGCCCAGCTCGAGCAGGAGGCTCGCCAGCAGCAGATGCTCGAGCAGGCGAAGGCACTGTCGGTGCCGCTGACCACGATCATGCGCCGGATTAGCTATGCCGACGCCTCCGATGTCGCTCGCATCCTCACCCGCGGCCAGCGCACGCAGTCGAGCGGTGGCCAGGCGCTCAGCCTCGGCCAATCCGGGATCCTGAGCCAGCGCGGGTCAATCAGCGTCGATCAGCGGACGAACACTCTGATCATCCGCGAGCTCCCGGCCTACTTGGGGGCGGTGATCCAGATCATCGACAACCTGGATATCCCCGAGAAGCAAGTGATGATCGAGGCGCGGATCGTTGAGACGACGCGCAACTTCAGCCGCAGCCTGGGGGTCAACTGGAGCGTCAACGGCATTGCCGACGCCGCCCATGGCAACACCAGCGGCCTGGTGTTCCCCAACAACGCCAACTTGAATGGCGGCGCCAACCTGCTCACCGGAGGCAACAACGGCTTTCTGAGCCTCGGCCTGGGCAACGTGCTCGACACATTCACCCTCGATATGACCTTGAACGCGGCTGAGAGCCAGGGCTTGGTGAATGTCATTTCGGCGCCCAAGGTCGCGGTGTTGAACAACGAGCGGGCCGAGATTCAGACCGGGCTCCAGATCCCGGTGCAGACGGTTGCGAACAACACCGTGACGGTGCAGTTTGTCAACGCGACGCTGCGGCTCGAGGTCACTCCCCATGTTACCGCCGAGGGTACGATCATGATGCAGATCGACATCCAGAAGCGCGAGCCGCAGCTGGCGTTCGCCATCGTCGGCGCGACCAACGCGCCCATCGCGACCCGCGAAGCGCACACTCGAGTGATCGTCCGTGACGGCGGCACGGCGGTGATCGGCGGCATCTACGAAGTGACGAGCAACGATGGCTCGGACAAGGTCCCCGGTCTCGCCAACATCCCCATCATCGGCCACCTGTTCAAGAACCGGAACCGCAGCAATCAGAACGAGGAGCTGCTGATCTTCATCACCCCGCGAGTGGTGCAGCTCTAGCCCGGACGATTCATGAACGACCTATTGCAACGCGTCCGGGCTCGGTCTCTGAGGAAACAAGCGATGCGCAAGTTGACGATGTTCCTGCTCGCGGTCGGGCTTTTCGCCCTGGGCTGCGAAGCGCGAACCGACAAACAAGATGGTGGTGGGGTTCTGCTCTCGATCTCCGACTTCGATGGCCTGCCGGTGACAGTGAGCGTCAACGCCGCGCTCGCGACCGGCACGGTATCGATCGGCCAGATCACCCTCCAGAGTATCGTCAAGAATCCGGCGGCACCCACCAGCAGCCTGCAGAACATCGAGATCGACACTTACGAGGTGCGTTATAGCCGCGCCGATGGCGGTACCCGTCTGCCACCGCCGTTCGTGCGTCGCCTGTTCGGGGTCGTTCCGGTCAGTGGTACCGAGGTCTACGACAACCTTCCGGTGATGACGCTCGAACAGCTCAATGCGACGCCGTTGCGCGATCTGCAAGTAATCAACGGCGGTTTCGACAAAGAGACCGGCGGTGTCGCCATCCGCATCAACCTGGAGGTTCGGTTCTTCGGCCGCACCCTATCCGGAGACGCGGCCGACACGCCCCCGGCAGGCTTCACCGTCGAGTTCGTTCCCTAGGAGTCTTGGCCGATGAGAATGTCCAAGCAGCAGTGGAGAAGAGGCACGGGTTGGGCGGTCGCCTTCGCGGCGATCCTGGTCGCCGGTTGCTCGAGCGACACCCCAACCAAGCCCCAGCAGACCCCGTCACCGGCCCCATCCCCCGGCCCGAGCGTGGCGTGGAACGTCACGGTCAGCGCCAACCCGGCCCAGTTGACCGCCGGATCGCCGGTGCCCAGCCTGGTGACGGTGACGGTGCGTCGCTCCGACAACGGCCAGCCGCCGCCCGACAATGCCACAGCCTTGATCTCGACGACCTTCGGCGACTTCAACAGCCAGCGCAGCGGCATCCGCTCCGGCACCCTGAACCTGCTCGGCGGGCTCGCCCAGTTGGAGTTGTTCGCCGGCGACAACCCCGGTAGCGCTCAGATCCAGGCCCGGATCGAGAGCAGCATCGGCGGGGCGTCGGTCGCGTTCGTCGACACCGCCGTTTTCTTCCTCCAAGGGGTATCGCCTGCCACCGGCAGACCGGTCGGCGGCGAGACCCTGCAGATCAGCGGCGGCGGCTTCAAGGGGCCGGTGCGAGTGGTGGTTGGCGGCGTCGTCGCGCAGGTGCTCGAGCTCACCGACTCGCTGATTCGGGCGGTCACCCCTTCGTTCTCCGTACCGGTGGCCGGTTCGGTGCGCGTCGACATCCAGGTGACCAACGAGCTTGGCACCCCCCAGCAGCTGACCGACACTCTGGCCGGTGTCTTCACCTACGTTTCCGACATCACTCCCGAGACCCCGATTCAGGTCCACTCGGTGAGCCCCGCTTCGGGACTCAACGAGGGCGGTACTCGGGTCGTGATTACCGGCCAGGGATTTCAATCCCCGGTGCAAGTGCTGTTCGGTACGGGAACCACCGCCGCCGCGTTCAGCGGCGTCGAGGCGATCGTCGAGTCGGTGACCGCGACCGAGATCGTCGCGCGAACGCCCGCGGCAACCGGGTTCGGTCAGAGCAACCGCGATCAAGAAGTGAACGTCCTGGTGCGCAACCGCACCTCGGGAACGGGCTCCGTCCTGCAGCGGGCCTTCCGCTACGGCCCCGGCATCCTGATCACGTCGATCAGCCCGTCGATCGGCCCGCCGTCGGGCAACCAACGGGTGACCATATTCGGTCAGGGCTTTGATGAGCCGGTGGCGGTGTCGATCGCCGGCGTCGGTGGTCAGCGGGTGATCTCGGTCACCGGCACCGAAGTGATCTTCCTCACCCAGCCGATCCAGCTGCTCCAATGCACCGACATCTCGGGCGTGGTGTCGGCGACCAACATCGAGACCGGGGCCAGTGCCCTGGGACCGATCTACACATTCGATATCGATTCCACCTTGCCGTTGGTGACCGCCGTGAACCCGACCCTGGTCGCGGCCGCCGGAGGCACCGCGGTCACCGCCACCGGCTCGAACTTCAGCCAGCCGATCCGGGTCACGATCGACGGCGCGGTGGCGCCGGTGGATTCGGTGACTCCGACCGCCATCGTGTTGCGAACCCCGGCGATCGATGTCGCGGACCTCCAGGTGGAGCCGTGCGACGACGACGGCGACGGCAAGCTCGGCGAGCGCTACATCGACACCCGGATCGACCAGACCTTGGAGGTCACGCTGCTCGCGAGCGGCTGCTCCGACTCGATCTCGGTGGGCTTCACGTACCAGCCCGCGGACCGCACCTGCCGCGCCGATACGGTCGCGCCGGTGGCGAACTTCACGTTCCTGGTGGCGGGCTCCATCGCGACGTTCACGGACACCTCGACGGGTGCGCCGACCAGCTGGCAGTGGGACTTCGGGGATGGCGAGACCTCGACCGCGCGCAACCCGCAGCACACCTACCCGACGCCGGCAGCGGGCACCAGCCAGACCTTCACCGTGACCCTGACTGTGAGCAACTCGAAGGGGTCGAGCACCAAGTCGCAGAACGTCACGATCCAAGGTCCGGTCCCGCCCACGGCTTCGTTCACGGCCTTCGTGGCGGGAACGACCGCGACCTTCACCGACACCTCGACCGGTGCACCGACCGACTGGCAGTGGGACTTCGGCGACGGCTCGGGCTCGTCGGCCCGGAACACGAGCAACACGTACGCGACGCCTGCCGCGGGCACCAGCGCCACGTACACGGTCACCCTCACGGTGTCCAACGCCAACGGCTCGAGCTCCGCGTCGCAGAACATCACGATCCAGGGCCCGGCGGTCATCCCGCCACCGTCCGCGTCGTTTACTGCTCTGGTGGCGGGCTCGACGGTGACCTTCACCAACACCTCTACCGGCACACCGCCACTCAACTTTCTGTGGAACTTCGGCACGACGCCGGCGACGACCTCGACGGCGCAGAATCCGAGCAAGACCTACACCGCCGCGGGTACCTACACCGTGACCCTGACGGCCACCAACCCCGGCGGTAGCAGCAACGCGGCCCAGAACGTCACCCTCAACGCGCCGGTGGCGTCGTTCTCCGCGTCCACGGCTGCGGGGATGAAAGCGACCTTCATCGACACCTCGACCGGGAATCCGACGACCTGGCTGTGGGACTTTGGGGACGGCTTCGGATCCCCGGCACAGAATCCGCCGCAGAAGACCTACGCCGCGGCGGGGGTCTACACCGTTCGGCTGACCGTGACCAGAGGAGGCCTCGTCGGGTTTAGCAGCACGACGGTTCAGAACGTCACGGTGCCGCCGTAGCGAGTCGGTCCTGAGCCGGCGGACGAGCGCGGGAGGCGCGGCGCGGATCGCGGCCTCCCGCGAGAGCGTCGCGGTGTCACTGCCGTCGTCGGGCCGCGACCGGGCTAGGCCCGGACTATTCATGAACGACCTACTACGGCCGGGCATTCATCCCATCTGGCGAGCGTCCTCGGCCCCCGGGGCCGGCGTCCTCGGCCCTCGGCTCCTGCGACGTGTTGAAAGTACGACTCGGAGCGCTCGGGGCCTGCGGGTACCCACCACCTGGGCGACTGCACGCCCTCGCTACGATCCTTGATGAATAATCCGGGCTAGACGACTCCCGTGTGCCGCCCGTAGACTCCCTGTCATGCGCTGGCTCCGCCTCCCGCCCGTCTTCTTGCTCATCGTCGGGCTCGTTGGCTGCGATTCGGTGGAGCCGGTGGCGCCTCCGGGCACGGTGCTGACGATCAGCGCCAACCCGTCGCGCATCCCATCCGACGGAGCCTCCGAGATCCGGGTGACCGCCCGCAAGCCGAATGGCACGCCGCTGAACGAAGGCACCGTGATCTCTTTCGGCACCACGGTCGGCCAGATTCAGCCGAGCGTGCCGGTCGACGCCAGAGGCGAGGCGGTGACGATGCTGCGCGGCGATGACCAGTTTGGCATGGCCACCGTCACCGCCAGCGCCGGCGGCTCCGAGGCTGCGACCGTTGACGTCCAGGTCGGCTTGCCGGCGACGTCGATCACTCTCCAGGCAACGCCGACCAGCGTTCCTGAGACCGGCGGCGAGCTGGAACTGGTGGCGTTGGTGCGCGACGACCAGGGTCGACCGCTCGCCAAGGCGCAGGTGAATTTTCTCACCGACACCGGAACGCTCGATTCGGGCGGGCTGTTGAGAATGACCGATTCGAACGGCCGCGCCGAGGACACCCTACTCATCGAGGCCGGCGACCTGGACGTCCTCCCGGGCGACACCTTCCAGATCGAGGCCGCGGTCGGCAGCGGCACCGGGTCGGTGATCAGCGATGTGCGCACGATCTCGATCCAGCGCCTGCCGGTGGCCGATTTCACATTCGGCACCTCGAATCTGACCGTGGTCTTCACCGACACCACGCGCGGCAGGCCGAACAAGTGGTCCTGGAGTTTCGGCGACGGCAACACCAGCCAGCGCCAGAACCCGAGTCACACTTTCGCTGCCGCCGGCACCTACGTCGTGACCCTGACCGCCAACAATGCCCTCGGTTCCGACACCGTCAGCAAGTTCGTTTCGGTCAGCGGACAGTAGAACCCGGCCGCCGACGGAGCCGAAGGCGTAGGCGTGCGTCCGCAACCTCGCTAGGCACCATCTATGCCGGAACCCGTTGCCCGTGGGTCAAGTTTCTTGGGAGCGCGGGCGGCCGAGCGAGAGCAGCAGTCTTGGACCAAACGTCGATTCACAGTCCCCGCTATCGTTCCAGGTCCAAGACTGCCAACGAGGTTCCGGGCACGCGCCGCTGGCGCGTGCCCGGAACCTCGCTAGAATCGGACTAGGCTGTCGCCCGGCGTTGAGCTCGGCGGTGCGGGCGCGAGTCCGAGTGTCATGGTCGACGAACCCAATTCACGCGTGCGGCTGGCCGAGCTCCGAGAGCGGTGGGAGCTCGATCGCTCGTCGCGACTGTTCCTCCAGCTCGCCGAGGAGTACCGCCGCCAGGGACGACCTGACCAGGCGATTCCGATCCTGGAAGAAGGCCTCCGTAACCACCCCGGGTCCGGCGCAGCGCGAGTCGCGCTCGGGCGCTGCCGCCTGGAGGCCGGGGAACCGCTCGAGGCGGTCGAGGTGCTCGAGCGGGTGGTCGGGCGCGACCCGACCCAAATGGTTGCCTACCGCAGCCTGGTCGATGCCTACGTGGCGCTTGGGGACGCTGAGCGGGCTCGTGACCGGCTCGGGCTCTATGCCCAACTGAATCCCCAGGATCCTGCCCTCGAAGAGATCGCGAAGCGGGTCGAGGCGGTCGCTCGCCGCTCGTCTTCCTCGTCCGGGGTCACCGAGTTGCGCGGTGACCGGGCGGCGCCAGACCACCGGACTCCCGTCGCCGGCCGATCGTCGACCCTAGGGTCGGGATCGTCGACCCTAGGGTCGGGATCGTCGACCC
>JAQBHE010000489.1:0-3816 GCA_032128015.1 Holophagae bacterium | reverse complement strand
CCATCAAGTACACTCGGCTGATCGATGTATTCGATTGACCCGTGCCTTCGGTTCGGAGTCCTGGTCGCGTTGGCGGCCCTTGCCGGCCTCGACGCCCGGCCGGCTCGGGCACAGGATCACTGCGCCGACTGTCACTTCGCGCGCGCCGGCGCCACTGCGAATCCTCACCTCGAGGATTGGCGGTCCTCCAGGCATGCCGCCAGCGGTATCGGCTGTTCGGCTTGCCATGGCGGCGATCCGGCGGCAGTCGACGAGTTCGAGGCCCACCGGGGGGTGCTCAACAGCGCCGCAGCCGCAAGCTCAACCCACTTCCAGCGCCTGCCGGCGACCTGCGGCCGCTGTCACGCCGGCCTCTTCGCAGCCTACCGGCAGAGCCCGCACTGGGCGTTGCTCGAGGCTGGAACCGCGGGGGTCCCGCAATGCTCGACCTGCCACGGCGAGACCGCGTCGCGAACCTTGCAGCCAGGGAGTCTTGCCGGACGCTGTTCGCCCTGCCACAGCGCCACCGCCAAGTGGCCGATGCCCGAAGAGCTCGAGCGCGGCCGCGGTGTGGTCGCCGGCTTTCGCGAGCTTCGCGACCAAAGCCGCAAGGTTGCGAGCCGACTGCGCCGCGTCGACAGCGACGCGCGGCGCCACGAGCTCGAGGCGGCGCTGCTCGCCGCCGATGCTCTGCTCAAGGAGGCCGCGGAGGCCGGCCACGCGTTCGACTACGACGCCAGCGAAGCGTTGATCGTGCGCGCCTTCGCGGCTTACCGCGAGTTGCTCACCGACCTCGGGCGACCCTGACTCGGGCGGAGCCGAGTTGAGCGACCGAGCCGTCCGGCGAAACCGAGCCGTCCGGCGAAACCGAACCACGAGAGCCGTCAGTCCCGCTCGGTCACCGTTCTCATGGCCACACGTTGCCTTCGCGAGCGAGCTCGGAACGTTGCGGTCTGACGACACAGAATCGCTGGCCAGTCGGCGACTCCATGATCACCCAGGTTCGCACCTGCTCGATCCGCCGCGCCCCAAGCGCCTCGAGCCGGCGCACTTCGGCTTCGATGTCATCGCTCTCGATGTCGAGGTGAACCCGGCTCTCGTGGGCGACGCGTTGGACCTCGATGTGGGGGTCGTTGGATGCGGTGCGCAGTTGGATGTAGGAGCCTTCGGCGGGATGGACGTCGAGCCCAAGCGCCTGGCTCCAAAACCGGGCGGCGGTCTCGAGGTCTTCGGTACGGCAGTCGATGCTCAGACCGCCTAAACGACTGCGGTGCATCTATCGCGAGCGTTCGAGTTGGAAGGTCATGGTGCCGGCGTTCTTGCCGGCGCTTTGGCCGAGCCAGGCGCTCTGCAAATGGTCGGCGTCCGAGAAGGTGAGCACCGCAGAGTGAACGTGCTGGTCGTGGGTCGCATCGAGATTGGTGCCGCCCGCGAAGCCGAACGACAGTCGCTTCGGCGTGCTGCGCGCACGGTCGAGGCGCATCCGCGGCTGATTGCCGCTCGAGCAGTAGTGGGTGAGCACCAGATCGTCGCCGTCTCGGTGGTACATGTTGATCATCTCGTTGGCGGTGCCCGGCGACATCGTCTCCATCAGCACCGTACCGCCGGCCGAGACCCGGAACTGGTGGACCACCTCGCCGACCTGTGCGGCTTCAGTCTCCGCCTCGCCTTCGCCGACGGCGACTCCGCGCCAGTCGCCGGCGAGCGCTCGCAGCTGGCTGAAAGCGGCGTCGGCGTCGACTCCTTCCGCGCGCGCCGGAGCGACGGTCGCGGTGCTGGCCAGCAGGGTGATTGCGAGAACGAACAGTGAGTTTCTGAGCATCGTTGGTCCTCCGATCCGTAGGATGGTGAGTCTAGCAAGGTTGCGGACGTCCGACTCCGCCTTCGGCTCCGTCGACGTCCTTCACCTCGCGGCGGTCGTTGCGGCGTCGGCCTGCGGCCGCCGACGCAAGGAAGCTAGCAAAGGTTGCGGTGACAAGGCGCGGTCATCGAGGGCTGCGGGTCGTCTCCGGGGGTAGCGGCCGAGCTTGGGCGGCCGACGATCGAGCGAACACCGGCGATCATCCAGCGCCGAACTAGAAGACAAAGATCTCGCGACCTGGAATCGAAGAAACGACGCCCATTCCCACACGGGACCCTAGCGCGCGTCGGGGGACCGACCGAGCCGCATCCCGGAGAGCTCGAGGTGAGAGATCTCGCCGCCCGACGTCACACCGAAGATCAGGACCACATCTCCGCGGCCGGGTTGATCCCAGCGCACCCGGAACGAGTCGCGCTGGAATGGCTCGAGGTGTCCGCTGCGGCGGCCGTAGCGCGCAGCGAGGCCGCTGCCGGCGTCGAACGAGACTTCGACCTCGCCGTAGAGTGGGTCGCGGTAGCTTCCGGCGTAGACCGCCAGCGGCAGCGACGGCGCCGAGGGCGGAGAGGGTGACGTGCCGGCGATCCGCTGCGCCTCGCGCGAGACGACGTCGTGTTCGGCCTCTTGCTCGGCCTCGCGGGCGAGACTGGCGTAGAGCTCGCGGAGCTCGGTGCTCCAATCGCGAGGTGGATCTTCATCGAAGAGGTCGAACACCCGGTACATCAGGGCGTGCCGCAGCTCGGTGTGGTCGCGGTTGGCGAGCACGATGACGCCGATGCGCTCACCGCGCATCATGCCGTGGATCGCCACCAAGCCATCGATCGAGCCGGTGTGGAAGTCGGTCGGTCGGCCTTCGTAGTCGGCCTGGAACCAGCCCAGACCGTAGGTCAACCAGCGTGGATTGGTCAGCCGGAACGCCGGGTAGGTCGGCTCGTCGACCACGACCTGGGGACGGAAAAGCTCGGCGTAGGCGGCCTCGGAGAGCAAACGCTCGCCGCTCGGCGTGACCCCGCCGGCAAGCAAGAAGCGCGACCACTGGGCCATGTCGTGAACGCTCGACCACACCGAGCCCGCGGCCGACACCGAGTCGACGCTGGCGTTGTCGATGGCGATCAGAGCGCCGTCGAAAACATCGTGGGGGACTGCGACATTGGCGACCCCGGCGGTCGCGGCGAGCGTGGCAACGCTGCGGTTCATCCCCAGCGGTCGAAAGATTCGTGACTCGAGGAAGCTCGCCCAGCTCTCGCCGCTGGCGACCGCCACCAGTTTGCCGGCGGCGGCGTAGAGGATGTTCTGGTAGGTGAAGCTCGAGCGCATCGAGGTCTCGGGCTCGAGATAGCGCATCCTGTGGAGGATCTGGTCGAGGGTGGCGTCCTGCTCGTACCACAAGAAGTCGGCGTTGGGCAGCCCGGCGCTGTGGGTCAAGAGGTCGCGGACCCGGAGCTCGCGGGTGACCCAGGGATCGAACAGCCGAAAGTCCGGCAAGTGGTCGATGACCCGGTCATCCCAGCGCAGCCGGCCCGAGTCGACGAGCATGCCGATCAGCGCCGCGGTCATCGCTTTGGTGGTCGAGCCGATGGCAAACAGAGTGTGCTCGTCGACCGGTTCGCCGGCGCCGAGTCGGCGGATGCCGTAGCCGCGCTCGAATAGGACCTCGCCGTTGCCGATCACCGCGATCGCAAGACCGGGGACCTCCCAGTCGGCAACCGCGCGGCGGACGTAGTCGTCGAAGCCGTCGAGCTCGGCGGGGAGACTGGCCCGCAGCGTGGCCGCCGGTGGGGCGGTTGGAGCGCTCGCAACGAGCGCGATCAGCAGCGAAACGAGGGCCATCATCGCTTGGCCTTGCGCCGGAACCAGCGGTCGAGCGAGAAGCGGCCGCCGCCGAGGAGCAGAATCGCGGTGAAGCCGATCAGGTAAACAAGCGCCAGCTCCTTGCGCTCCAGCGGGTCGGCGGCGTGGCGGCCGAACGCCGCCACTGC
>JAQBHE010000488.1:0-4723 GCA_032128015.1 Holophagae bacterium | reverse complement strand
TGTCGCTGCTGCTCTTGAGCCTGGCGGCGATCCACATCGGGGCCGCTCTCTACTACTGAGTCTCTACGATTGAGAAGCGTGTGAGCCCGCGACAGAAGGGACATTTCTCCGGTTTGCCGGTGACCTCCAGCTACCCGGTGCGCCCATCGCGCCGCTTGCCCTGGGCGATCGCCGCCGCCGTCGTCGCGGTTGCGATCGGCCTCCTCGTACTCGACTTTGCCTTCGGCGATGCTGGCCTGGTCTCCAACGGCCCGCTGTCGTCGGCCCACGCCAACCTGGAGACCGACTGTGGCGCTTGCCATGGCGGATTCGAGGGCGCCGCCAGCGCCCGCTGCTCGGTGTGCCACGAGAAGTTCGGCGATCGGCTCGGTGTCTACACCCATGATGCTCACTACCTCTACCGCTCTGGCGATTTTCAGCGGGTGTCGCGCCGCGATCACGAAGCGCCGTGCGCGAGCTGCCACACCGAACACCGCGGCCGAGCCGCCGAGATCACCGCGGTCGCGGACTCCCGATGCGTGGCCTGCCACGACTTCGGTTCGTTCGCCTCCGATCATCCCGAGTTCGACCTTGCCGCCGCCGGCGTCGAAACCCCGGGCCTGTCGTTTCCCCACGCTCACCACGTTCGAGAGGTGATGTCGCGGCAACAGCTTGTCGACATCGAACGAGCCTGTCTGTACTGCCACAACGCACGCTCCGATGGCCGGGGATTCGAGCCGCTTTCTTTCGACCGCCACTGCGACGCCTGCCACCTGGGCCCGACGATCGCCACTCCCGAACTGCCGCTTGCGACCACGGCGGAGCCTGGGGTCGAGACCCTCGAGACTCTCGGCCGCCGGCAAGGTCCCGGCAGCTCTTGGCTTGCCGAAGCGAACCCGCGAGAGTTTCGCGGCGATGCCCAGGCTCTCCGCAAATCGCCGATCCACCATCGCGATCCGTGGGTCCTCGACAACCTCCGCCGCCTGCGCCAGACGCTCTACCCTGGAGCCGAGCTGGCCGATCTGCTGGTCGCCTCGCCCGAGACTACTGCGGACCGCACCCTCGAGCTCTATGCCGAAGCGGTGGCGACCCTGCGCGGTTGGGCGCGCGAGTTGCGGTCACGCCCGGACCGTTCGGTGCAGCGCGAGCTGCGCCAGATCGAGGCGCTGCTCGACCGCGTCGAGCGTTCGCTTGCCGATCCCTACACCGCGCTCGACGAGAGCCGGTTCCTGCTCGACTTGCTCTCGCCCGACCCCAGTCTCGATGCCGACGCGGTCGCTGCGATCGAGGGCGTGGTCGCCGATCTCACAGAACCCTGCCGGCAATGCCACCAAGTCGAGCAGGCGACGATCGCGCGCGTCGCAACCGACCAAGGCGGGTACCGGCGCGCCGAGTTCGACCATCGCGCCCACATCCTGTCGCGGCGCTGCCTCGACTGCCACACCAAGATCCCGATCGCCGAGCTCCTGGCCGCCGCTTCGGCGGCCCAAGCAACCGCCTCGGTTGCCGCAACCGCCTCGGTTGCCGCCGTCGCTTCGGACGCCCGCGATTCGGCCGAGATCGCGAACCTGCCCTCGATCGCGACCTGCCGTAGCTGCCACAATGCCCGCGAGGTCTCGAGCGGCTGTGTCACCTGCCACCAGTTTCATCCCAACAAGACGCGGCGCTCCGATCTCCTGCTGTACCTCGAGTCGCCCTGAACCGAGTCGTTCTGAACCGAGTCGTTCTGAACCGAGTCTCACCGAGCCGAATCGCCCTTTGCCGAAATGACCGCGAAGATCTTCTGCCGCCACGGCCCCTTGCGCGGGGTCGAGCTCGAGTTCGAGGATGATGCGACCATTGGCCGCGCTTCTGACAACGACCTCGCGCTGGATGTCGACTCGGTGTCCCAGCGCCACGCCCGCATCTTCCGTGACCCCGAGCTCGCTCGCTACGTGCTCGAGGACCTGGGCAGCACCAATGGCTGCCTGGTCGACGGTGGCCGGGTGAAGGGAACGGTGTCCTTGGGCGCGTTGCACGTGATCTCTTTCGGCGGTAGCGGCGACTTCGTGTTCCAGAGCCATATTGGATCGCCGCTGGCCGGCGAGGATCGGCCTCCTGGGTCGCGGACAGCGACCGTGCGCGATGCCACCTCGGTCGAGATCGAGACCCCGGTACTGCTGTCGCTTGCCGCCACCAGCGGCATCTCGCCCGACCACACCGTCGCCGAGGGGTCGTTCGAGACGGTGGTGATGCCTGTGCTCGGCCGCGTTCCCTCGGAACGACCGGGCGTTGTCGAGTGGATCCTCGAGGTAACGGTCGGCGACCAACCACCGCGCCGGCTGCGGCTCGCGCCCGGCGAGCACGTCTTCGGGCGGGCTCAGGGCTGTGAGATCCACGTCGTCTCGGAGAACGTGTCGCGCCGGCATGCGAGGCTACGAGTCACCCCCGAAGCGGTGTTCGTCCGCGACCTCGGCAGCAAGAATGGCACCTCCGTCGACGGCGAGGCGGTCGCTGGCGAGATCGCGATCGCGGTCGGCAGTCGGCTGGTGGTCGGTGACGCCGTCGCCCGCCTGCTGCCCGTAGCGGACGGCGGTGGAGGAGGTCGTTGAGCGTGGCCTCGGGTCCGTCGGCGGTGCTCGACGTGCTGGTCGTCGGGGGCGGTCCCGCGGGGACCGCGGCGGCGTTTCGGAGCCGCGAGTTGGGACTCGAGGTGCTGGTCATCGACTACGACGACCTGATGAAACGGATTCGCGACTACTCGAAGGACAAGCTGATCCTGCCCGGGTTCGGCGGCGGTGACCGCCAGCGTTTTCCGGCTGGCGGCGAGCTGATCGAGAAGCTCCGCTTCCCGGCGATCGACAAGGACGACCTGTGCCATGCCTACAAGGACATCTACGGCTCGTTCGAGGTGCCGGCGCGTGTAGGGGTCGAACTGCTGACCCTCGCCGAACAAAAAGATGGGGTCTACGTCGCTGGGGTCTTCGATCACGGCGCCCGTCGCGAAGAAGTGCTGCGCGCGCGCAAGGTCGTGCTCGCGATCGGTCGGGGAGTGCCGCGACGCTTCGACATCCCGGGCAACACCGACGACGTCTGCTACCGCCTCGCCGAGGCCGCCGATTTCGTGGGCGCGCCGGCGTGCGTGATCGGCGGCGGCACGTCGGCGGCGGAGGCGGTAATCGCGATCTCCGGTGCCAAGGCCGGTGCCGGCGATCCGACGCCGGTGTGCTGGTCGTACCGCGGCGATCGGATGCCGCGAGTGTCCAAGGCGCTGGCCGAGGAGTTCTTCGAGGCCTACATCGGCAACGGCAACATCCGCTACTACCCGAAGAGCGAGCCAGTGGGGGTATTGGTCGCCGAAGACCGCAGCGAGGTCTTGGCGATTCGGATCGACCGCCGGAGTATCGAAGGCCGGCCCACCGAGACCGTCCACCTCGAGTTTCCCAAGGCACGGTGCATCGCCTGCATCGGTGAGGACCTGCCCGAGAGCCTGCTCGCCGCACTCGGCATCCCAATGGTCCCGTGGGGCGAGCGCCAGCGTCCACGGATCTTGGTCGACCGCGGTTTCGAGAGCGTTCGGCCGGGGCTGTACGTGATCGGCGACCTGTTGAGCCCCGCCTACTTGGAGGTCGACGGACCGGCGGGCTCTGGCTCGCCGCGACTGGTCAAGCGTCGCGGCAACATCAAATCGGCGCTGCGCGACGGCGTGCTGGTCGCCCAGGTCATCGCCCAACGCCTCGCCGGTGCCACCACCATCGATTTCGCGGTCGCCGATGCCGAGCCCGACGCGGCAGCGCCCGCTGGATCGTGGCCGAGTACACCGGTCGGGGAGGGGCCGGATGAGGTCGAGGAGCGGTCGGTGTTGGTGCGGATCTTTCCTGGCGGTGTCGGTGCCGAAGAGTTCGAGCTTCGCCGCAACGGCGTGACCACGATCGGTCGCGCCGCTGGCGATCTGGTGTTTCCCCAAGACACCACCTTGTCGACCCCCCACGCCTCGATTGCCCACAGCGACGAGGGCTATCGATTGCGCGATGACGGGGCCGAGACCGGAGTCTTCCTGCGGTTGGTCCCGGGCGGGCAGCAAGAGGTCCGCGACCGCGATCTGGTGCGCGTGGGACGACAGTTCCTGGTGTTCCAGATCGGCGCCGAGGGGGTCGGATTCGAGCACTTCGACGCTCGCGGCCAGAGGATCGGCCAGCACTCGCTGGATGCCCATTCGCCGCGCAGCTTGGTCGTCGGCCGGCGAGCCCGCGACCTGACCCTCGACGCCGAGGATCGCACGTTGTCGCGCCGGCACTTGGCGATCAGCAGCGAGCGGGGACGGGTGTGGGTCAAGGACCTCAAGAGTGCGAACGGCAGCTTTCTGCGGGTGCGCGGCGCGGTGCGCCTCGAGCCTGGTCAGCAGTTCCGGATCGGCCAGCAGACGTTCACGCTGTCCGGCGCGGAGCCCGAGTCGCCGACCCTGAAAGCGGTTGCCACCGAGCCGGCGCCAGCGGTGACCGAGCGCGCCGTGTCGCCGGCCGCCGGCGCACTCACCGTCACCTTCCAACCGCTCGGACGTACCGTCAACGTGGCCCACGGACAGACCCTGTGCGACGCCGCCGAGGCCGCAGGCATCGAGCTCGCGGCGGAGTGCCACGCAGGGATCTGTGGCAGCGATCCGCTGCGCGTGATCGCCGGCCACGAGAACTTGGAAACGCTCTCGGAACAGGAAGCGGAGACCCTCGAGGCGATCTGCGAGCTCGAACCTGGAGCTTGCCGGCTC
>JAQBHE010000487.1:0-7383 GCA_032128015.1 Holophagae bacterium | reverse complement strand
AGACGTAGTCTCCCTTCTCGATCGCCAGGTCGATACTGGACAACGCATGGGTCTCCACCTCGTCGGTGAAGAAAACTTTGCTCACACCCTTGAGCTCGATCAGCGCATCACTCATTCCCTATCGCTCCTCTCTCGAAACTGTGATCGCGTGGACGCAGGGTCAAGAACCCAGACGGACGCGCGGAAAGTCTTCCCATTGTGACGTATCCGACAAGATCACTTGGTCGCCCTCGGCGAGCCCGCTCCGAACCTCGACCGTGGTCACCGAGGTCCGCCCGAGCTCGACCGGCACCCGCGTCGCGGTATCGGCGCCCGGATCGAGCCGGAACAGACTGATCCGGCTCTCGGCCTGACCGTACGCGGGCCGGCCAACGTAGAGCACATCCACCAGTCGCTCGAGCTCGATCGTCCCATCGACCGAGAGGTCCGGCCGGGCGCCCCGCGGGAGCTCGCCCTCGAGCGCAACGTCGACGGTGACGCTGCCGTTCTGAACCGCCGGGTCGATCCGGATCACCCGACCCTCGACCACGCCGTTGCGGGTGTCGATCATCGCGCGCTGGCCGTGGGCGATGTCCTTCGCCTGGGTCTCGGCGATCCGCAGCTCGGCCTTCAAGTGCTCCGGCTGGGCCACGCGCGCCAGGTTCGCCCCCGGTTGGACCTGCTGGCCGACCTCCACCGGCACCTCCTGGAGTACTCCGTGGATGCCGGCCTTGACCAAGAGCGCCGCAACCTGAGACTGGCGCAGGGTGTAAATCGCCCGCGCCTGCTCGAGGCCGGCGGCCTCCGACGCCAGCTGCGCCTCGATCGACTCTTGGTAGACCTCCAAACGCTGGATTTCGATATCGGAGCGCTTCTCGAGCACTTCGACCCGCAGCTTGGACAGCCGATACTCGAGCTCGGGCTTGAGGCCCTCATTGAACAGCCGCTCGTCGGCCTGGACCTGCAACTGCGCCTGCTGGTACTCAGACTCGACCGCCGCTTGGCCCGCGCGCTCGGTGAGCAGCCGGCGCCGCAGATCCACCTTCAAGTCCGCGTACCTCGCCTCGGCCGCCTTGAGCCCGAGCTCCGCATCCTGGGTCTGCTGCTCGAGCTGGGGATTGGACAGCTCGATGATCACCGAATCGGGCTCGACCTCGGCGCCCGCGAGCAGCACTTTGCGCTCGACCCGGCCTTCGGTCTGCGCGGGGATCCAACGGATCTCGACCGGCACCAAGGTCCCGGGACCGCGAACCTGGCGAAGCATCTCGCCGCGCTCGACCTTGCCGAGGTAGACCGACGACCGCGGGATGGTCGGCGGCGCCGGCTCGAGCCGATAGAGCCAAACCGAAACCGCAATCAGCGCCGCACCCAGAATCGTCCCCCAAAGGATGCGACTACGCCGACGCGCCTCGATGACTCCCTCTCGTTTTACGTCCATGATCAAAACTCCGGCCGCAATCCCCGGCCAAGACTCCAGCCGGGACCTCGGCAGCGGCCTCGACGCCCCTGAGATGCTCTCCGCTGTTCCTTACGACGAATCACCGGCGCGGTTGCAACAAGGTCCGAATCCGAGCCGGGTCACCCGCAGGCGATCCCGCTACCCCGGAGCGATCTCAGGACCCGACTTGCCAGGTGTCGCCAGCGTAGATCAGGCTCTCGAGCGTGCCCCCCAGCCGCTCCTCGCGCTCGCGGATCTGAGCGATCACACCTTGCTCGTAGACCGGAGCCTCGACCGCTCGCAGCACCCCCATCGGCACCGGGAAATCCGGGGCATCCATGTGCGCGAGCTGGAACGCCAGCGACGGGTTCGACCGGCTCTCGTCCCACACCAGGCAATCGTCGGCGGTGACGCCGCAATCGTCGGCGGTGACGCCGCAACCGTCGGCGGTGACGCCGTTCCCGATCTCCACCACCTCGAGGTCCGAACCGGTATGGCGGATGCCGCGGACGACCTGGCTGCCGAACACGACTGGCTTGCCATGCTCGAGGTAGACCACGCCCTCGGTCCGCGCCTCCTTGTCGGTGACGTAGGCGAAGGCTTTGTCGTTGAAGATGTTGCAGTTCTGGTAGATCTCCACGAACGCCGACCCGCGGTGGGCCGCGGCGCGCCGTAGGACGGTCTTGAGATGTGCCTGGAAGATATCGGCGCTGCGGGCGACGAACGTGGCGCCGGCGCCCAGCGCTACCGCCAGCGGATTGAAGGGGGCGTCGACCGACCCGTTCGGCGTCGATTTGGTGCGCTTCCCCGTTTCGCTGGTCGGCGAGTATTGCCCCTTGGTCAGACCGTAGATCCGGTTGTTGAAAAGCAGGATCTTCAGCCCGACGTTGCGACGCAGGGTGTGGATCAGGTGGTTGCCGCCGATCGACAGCGCGTCACCATCGCCGGTCACCACCCAGACATCGAGGTCGGGGCGGGTCAGCTTGAGGCCGCTCGCGACCGCCGGCGCGCGACCGTGGATGGTGTGGAAACCGAAGGTCTCCATGTAGTACGGGAATCGGCTCGAGCAGCCGATTCCGGAGACGATCACGAATTTCTCGCGCGGCAGGCCGAGCTCGGCGAATACCGACTGGACCGCCGACAGGATCGCGTAGTCGCCGCATCCCGGGCACCAACGGACCTCTTGATCGGTGTGGAAGTCCTTACGGGTCAGTGCGGTCGGTGTCGAAACAGTCATCGTTGGCCCTCCCACGCGTTCTTGATCCGGTCGTGGATCTCCTGGCGACTGAACGGCTTGCCCTGGACCTTCGAGAACAGCTCGACGTCCTTCAAGTAGCGGGCGCGCAGCAACAAGGTGAGTTGACCGAGGTTCATTTCCGGGACGATCACCCGCTCGAAACGAGCGAGCACATCGCCGAGGTTCTTCGGAAACGGGTTCAAGTAGCGCAAGTGAGCGCGACTGACCGCGATCCCTTCTTTGCGAGCGGCAATCACCGCGCCAGTGATCGCGCCCAGGGTGCTGCCCCAGCCGAGCACCAGCAACTCGTCCTCGGGATCGCCGTCGACCGCCAGGTCAGGGATGTCGTTGGCAATCCCCTCGACCTTGCGCGCTCGGGTCCGCACCATGTGGTCATGGTTCGCGGGGTCGTACGAGATGTTGCCCGAACCATCCTCTTTCTCGAGGCCGCCGATCCGGTGTTCGAGCCCCGGAGTGCCCGGGATCGCCCACGGCCGGGCGAGGGTGGCCGGATCGCGCAGGTACGGTGCAAAGCCCTTCGCTTCGGTCCGGAACTCGACCCGCAGATCCGGAAGCTCTTGGATCACCGGCAGGCGCCACGGCTCCGAGCCGTTGGCGATGTAGCCGTCCGAGAGCAGGATCACCGGCACCATGTAGCGGGTGGCGATGCGCACCGCCTCGAGCGCGACATCAAAGCAGTCGGCGGGCGAGGCGGCCGCGAGCACCGGCACCGGCGAATCGCTGTTGCGCCCGAACATCACCTGCAGCAGGTCGGCCTGTTCGGTCTTGGTCGGCAGACCGGTCGACGGACCGCCGCGCTGGATATCGCAGACCACCAGCGGTAGCTCGACCATCAGCGCCAGGTTGATCGCTTCGGCCTTGAGCGCGATCCCGGGTCCGCTCGAGCAGGTGACCCCGAGAGCGCCGCCGAACGACGCGCCGATCGCAGCGCACACCGCCGCGATCTCGTCCTCGGCCTGGAAGGTGGTGACCCCGTACTGCTTGTAGCTCGCCAACTCGTGGAGCACATCGGTCGCTGGCGTGATCGGGTAAGCGCCCAAGAACAGCGGCAGGCCGCTGCGCCGGCTGGCGGCGACCAGGCCGATGGCGAGCGCCGAGTTGCCGTGGATATTGCGGTAGGTGCCGGGTTGGAGCTTCGCCGGCTCGACCTCGTAGCGAACCTGGAACAGCTGCGTGATGTCGCAGAAGTTCCAGCCCGCCTTGAGCGCCTTGATGTTGGCCTCGGCGATCTCAGGACGCCGCTTGAACTTGCTGTGCAGCCACTCGATGGTGTTGTCGAGCGAGCGGCTGAACAGCCAGTACACCATGCCCAGCGCGAACAGGTTCTTGGAACGGTCCTGGCTGCGCATGTCGAGGCCGGTGTCCTCGAGAGCGCGCCGGGTCATCGTGGTGATGTCGGCTTGGTAGACCCGGAAGCGCGCCAGGGTACCGTCCTCGAGCGGGTTCTGGTCGTACCCTGCCTTCTTCAGATTGCGCTCGTTGAACTCGTCGGTGTTCACGAGCACGACGCCGTTGGGCTTGAGGTCGCCGAGGTTGGTCTTGAGCGCCGCCGGGTTCATCGCCACCAACACGTCGGGCGCATCGCCAGGGGTATGGATGTCGTAGTCGGCGATTCGAACCTGGAACGCCGAGACTCCCGGGAGGGTCCCTGCCGGGGCCCGGATCTCGGCCGGGAAGTCGGGCATCGTCGAGAGATCGTTGCCGAGCAGCGCCGAGGAGTTCGTAAACTGGGTCCCGGTCAGCTGCATCCCATCTCCGGAGTCGCCGGCGAACCGGATGACGACATCGGAGAGTCGTTGAGCGGGCGCGGACGGCCGCACCTCCGCCTCGCGAGCGATCGGTAGCGTCATGGAGTTCTCCTCCGCTTGGCAAGCGGCCGCTGGAGCGAGCGCTTTGACTCGCTCGCGATAACGCCCGCATACTAGCGCGGCAACGATTGGAGTTGCAAAGTCATGGCGGGCATCGATAATCGCGCGGGCGCGGATCCCAAGGCCCGCTTGCCGCGGACCCGCCGGCGGCTGTGGGTGGTGCTCGCCGTTCTGGTGGCGGTGTCCGCGCTAGCGGTCGCGTCCGGGGTTCCGGGCCTGCGCGGCCTGGGCATCTTGACCCTGGTCGCGATCGCGCTCTCGCTCGCTGCATGGCTCGTGGTCATCGGCGCGCGGCGGCTGTTGTGGAGCGTCGGCCGGCGGCTGACCGTCAGCTATCTGCTGATCGGCGTTCTGCCACTGGTGATGGTCGCGGCCCAAGTCCTGGTCGGCGCCTACCTGCTCTCGGGGTTCTTCCTCGGCCACTTGTTCCGAGACCAGTTCGACCTGCTGTCCGCGGAAGTCGTCGCCGCGGCCGCACAAAAGCCCGGCGAACCCGAGCCGGCCGCCGGCGCCGCGATCGCACGCGCGACCTACCGAGGTGGCAAGCGGGTGGCAGGCGATCCCACCGCCCCGCCGGACTGGCCGCCTTGGCTCGCCCTAGAGACCAACCGGTTTCTGGCATCCGGAGCCGGAGGTGCGCTGCCGTTCCTGGTGGCGAATGCCGCCGGCGCCCCGACCTTGGCGGCGGCGTTCGGCGATGCCGAGCAGGGGACCCTGGCGTTCGTGTCCGGTGATCTGGGACTGCTGTTGAGCGAGCGCGCCGGGGTCTGGATCGAGATCGCTGGAGCCCGCGACCCCGACCAGCGAAATGTCGCGACCGTCGCTATCGGCAGCAACGAATGGGTGCTCAAGCCGCTACAGCGCAGCGCTCGACCCGAAGTCGCGGACGCCTTCTACCAGCGGCTGGGCGAGAACCCGCCGTTCCTGGTGATTGGCATCGACACCGCCGGACAGCTCTACGACCTCGCGAGCGGCGAACGAATCGCCGAAGATGTCTCGACCACGGTGTTCGCGCCTCCGGGCAGCATCGCTAGCAGCCTGCTGTCGAGCTCGTCCGAGATCGATACCCTCGGCTGGATCGCGTTCGTGGTTCCCGGATTCCTGCTGTTCGACGTCTACGCGATCGCCACCGCCATGGCAATCGTGCTGATCTTGGGGCTGTCGCGCGCGGTGAACCGGCTCAGCAGCGCGACCGCGGCGGTCCAGGGCGGCGACTTCACGGTGAGGATCCCGGTCAAACGACGCGACCAGGTCGGCGCGCTCCAGCATTCGTTCAACGCCATGACCGACAACCTCGAGAACCTGGTCGGGCAAGCGGCGCGCAAAGAGCTGCTCGAGAAAGAGCTGCAGATCGCCCACCAGGTTCAAAAGAGCCTGCTCCCCGAGGCGGTGCCCCACGGCGGAGCGATCGAGGTGGCGACATTCTTCGAGCCCAGCGCCGCGATCGGCGGCGACTACTACGACCTCCTGCCGATGCCCGGGGAGCGATCGCGTCTGGCGTTGATCATTGCCGACGTTTCGGGTCACGGGGTGGCCGCCGGTCTGCGGATGGCCATGCTCAAGGCGGCGCTCGAGATTCTGGTCGGGGAGGGCAAGGAGGGCGACGCCATCCTCCATGCCCTCGACGGTCTGATCCGGGGCCGCCAGGACTCCGGGGTTTTCGTCACCGCTACCCTCGCGCTGCTCGACGTCGATGCCGGCGAGGTCGAGATCATCAACGCCGGTCACCCGCCGACCTATTGGCTACGCGGCGGCGGCGAGGTCGAAGAGATCATGCTTCCCAGCTGCCCGCTCGGAGCTCTCGGCAGAAGCTACGGCCGGCGCACCATCGAATTGGCCAAAGACGACGTCCTGGTATGGGTATCGGACGGTCTGATCGAAGCCACCGACCACGACGGCGACGCCTTCGGCTACGAACGCACTCTAGGGGCCCTGCGCGAGACCGGAAGCTCAGCCGACCAGGCTCGCGATCGCCTGATCGAGGCGGTCAGGGCCTGGAGCCCGCGCCCGACCGCCGAAGACGACCAGACCCTGGTGGCGCTGCGCTACCTCAACGATCCGATCCGCGCAGCGGCGGAGCCGGCGGCCTAGCGAGGTTCCGGGCACGCGCCTGCGGCGTGTGCCCTCCACCTCGTTGGCAGTCTTGGACCCGGAACGAGAGAGAGACTGTGAATCGACGGCTGGTCCAAGACTGCTGCTCTCGCCAGCGTCGAAGGTGCCTGGCGCGGACTGCGTCTCAGCTGCTCTCGGCCAATCCCAGGAACCGGTAGATCCGGGAGATGTATCCGCGAGTCTCGCGGTACGGGGGGACTCCGCCGTAGCGCGCCACCACGCCCTCGCCGGCGTTGTAGGCGGCAAGCACGCGCTCGAGATCGCCGTCGAACTCTGCGATCAGGTAGCGCAAGTAGCGCGACGCGGCTTCGAGATTGCGCGCCGGGTCGAACAGCTCGCGCGGCCGGACCCCGAAACGCTGAGCGGTCGCCGGCATCAGTTGGAGCAGGCCGCGCGCGCCCTTCGGCGACACCGCCCCGGCGTCGTAGGCCGACTCGGCGCGGGCCATCGCCGCGAGCAGTCGCGGGTTCAGCTGGTGGCGCTCAGCGGCCGCGAAGATCAGCTCACCGTAGGGAGTCGCGGGAACACTGTCCGCGCCGTCCCAGGTCAGCTGAAACCGCGGCGGCAAGACCGTTTCGTCGGCCGCCGGCTGGTCGGCGATCGCTGGCGGCGGCACTGGCCTCGCGACCTCGTCGTCGACGATCCGCTCGATGCGACCGATCGCCAGCGTGAGCGAGCCGCCGGCCGCCAGCTCGAGGCGCATCCGGTCACCTTCGAGCCGGTAGCTG
>JAQBHE010000486.1:0-3160 GCA_032128015.1 Holophagae bacterium | reverse complement strand
TCGCGGTTCTGGGTATCGGGTCCCGCTGAACCGGGACGTTCGGACCCGTTCGCTGGCTTGCTCACCGTCGGCCCGGCCCGACGGACCCGCCCGGCGAAGCCGCGGGTGGCAATCGAGACCTGCTCGGTTTCGTTTCGGCGGACAGCGGTGTCCAATGGCATGAGGACAGACCCGTCGCCACCACCGGAGGCCCATAGGATGATCACAATGCCAGCGCCCAGCGACCCCGGTCGCGACCCGGTTTCGCGCATCGGCCCGGCGAGCGAGCCCGGCGAGGGGGCGCTGCTCGAGGCGCTGCTGGCAGGCGACCGCGCCGCCGCCGAGCGGCTGGTCGAGCGCACCTACGCGCTGGTCTTCGCCTCGCTGGTGCGGCTATGCGGCAATCGCGACATCGCCGCGGACCTCACCCAAGAGACCTACCGCAAGGCCTGGACCTCACTCGCCCAGTTCCAGCGCGGCTCGAAGTTCTCGACCTGGCTGTATCGGATCGCCTACAACACCTACCTCAATTTCGTTCGCCGCCCAGCGCCCGTGGAGCCGCTCGAAGAGCACCACGCGAGCTTCGCGCGCGATCGCGCCCCCGACGCGGTCGACGTGCTGGCCGAGGCGCAAAGCTCCGAACGACTACGCCGGGCGGTGCTCGGCCTCCCCGACCCGCTGCGGTGGGTGGTGACCTGTCACTTCTGGGCCGAGGTCTCGGTGCCCGAGATCGCCGCCCTCGAGAACGTCACCCAGCCCGCGATCCGCAAGCGCCTCAAGAAAGCGATGACCACTCTGCGACGAGACCTCGAGAGAGGGAGTGCAGCATGAACACCAGCAGCAGAACCAGCAACACCACGGAGCGGGAGATCGCCCGCAAGCTTCAACCCGCGAGCCGCCCGCAACCGCCCGCGGACCTGCTCGGGAAAATTCGAGCCGAGATCCCCGAGCGCCTCGACTTGCCGGCTCCCGGCACGACGACCGGCCGGGGCTCGGGCTGGGCGACCGCGCCCTGGCTGCGGATCGCCGCCGCGGTGGTGGTGATCGCCGGCGCCGGTTGGATTGCACTGCGGCTGCAGACCGATCGCCGCCCGACGCTCGAGACAGCGGCTTCCCGGGAGGAGGTCCCCCAGGAGGTCGCGGCCAAGCCAGCTCCGCCGACGGTCGCGCAGATCGCGGACCAGGCTGCGACCCAAGAGCGCGCCAACCAGGCCACCGCGCCGATCCCCGTTGATCGGCTCGAGACCGACGAGAAGCCCAAGGCGATGCGCTCACTGGCCGCCTCGGGAGGCCCGAGCCCACCGGCCGCAAAGCGCCAGGCCCCAGAGCGCCAGGTCCCAGAGGCCAAGTTCTATGCCGATCTGCCCAGCGCAGAATCAGCGCTTACGCTGGGGCTCCCCGTTTCGGCTACCGAGACTGTCGGCGAGATCGAGAGCCCCGCCGAGACCGAGCGCCCGGTCGCGCCCGAAACCCGAGCTCGCGCACCTCGACCGATCTCGGCTCCGCGGCCTGTGATCGACGATTTTCAGCAACATCAAGAAGCGATCGAAGCATTGGTGCGGGAGCAATCCCGGCTCAAAGCGGAGATGGCCAAGATTCAAACTGGCGTGGCCGCGCCAGCCAACCCGCGAGCTCTCACACCGTTGAGGTCGGAGCCGACGGCGACCGCCGCGGCCGTGGCGAGCCCTGGGATCACAGCGACCGCGACGAACGTAGCCGACGAGCCCCGGGTCCAGACCGCGGCGCCGGCCCCGTGGGCCGATCCCCGAGAAGATCGTCTGTCGACCTTCGGCCTGGATGTCGACACCGGCTCGTACACCATCGGCCGCCGCCACCTGGAGCAGGGACAACTGCCGCCGACCAGCACGGTTCGAGTGGAGGAGTGGCTGAATGCGTTCGACTACGGCGACCCGCCGCCTCGAGACGGCGACTTCGCGCTGCGCCTCGAGGGCGCGCCGTCACCGTTCGCCGACGGCCGCCACCTGCTGCGTATCGGGCTTCGCGCCCGCGATGTCGCCGCGGCCAGCCGACCTCCTGCCGATCTGGTGTTCCTGGTCGACGTCTCAGGATCGATGGACGAGGACGACCGGCTGCCGCTGGTGAAGCGAGCGCTGCGCATGCTCGCCGGCCAACTGCGCCCCGACGACACGGTTGGCCTGGTGGTCTACGGCAACGACGGCCGGGTTGTTCTCGAGCCCACGAGCGATCGCGAGCGGCTGCGAGAGGCCATCGACTCGCTTGTTCCCGAAGGCTCGACCAACCTCGAGGCCGGGCTGTGGCTGGCCTACGAGATGGCAGCCCGGCGTCGGGGAACGGACCGGCTGCGCCGGGTCATCCTGTGCTCGGACGGGGTCGCCAACGTCGGCCGCACCGACCCCGAAAACCTGCTGCGTCGGATCGCCGACTTCGCTTCCAGCGGCATCGAGTTGACCACCATCGGCTTCGGCATGGGCGAGTACAACGATGCCTTGATGGAGCGCCTCGCCGACCGCGGCGACGGCCGCTACGCCTATGTCGACGACCTCGCCGAAGCGCGACGGGTGTTGGTCGAGAACCTCACCGGCACCCTGCTCACGGTGGCCTCAGACGCACGCATCCAAGTCGACTTCGACCCGGAGACGGTCGTCCGCTACCGGCTGATCGGGTACCACAACCGCGCCCTGCCCGACCAGGCGTTCCGCGATCCGCGGACCGACGCCGGCGAGGTCGGGGCCGGTCACTCGGTCACCGCGCTCTACGAAGTGGAGCTGCGCGGCGCATCATCCACTCCGCGACCGTTCGCCAAGGCCACCTTGCGCTACCGGTCGAAGGCGAACGGCGACTTCGCCGAGCGCAGCGCCGAGATCCGTCGCACCGACTTGACGGCGAGCTGGCGGCGCGCGACGCCGTCGCTGCAACTCGCCGCGGTGGTCGCCGAGCTCGCCGAGAGCCTGGCGAGCGTTGTGCCTGTGAACTCCGGGCCGGCGCGCATCGCCGACCGGCTCGACCGGGCATTCCGTGAAGGCCAGCGCCTGATGGAACGCTTCCCCGGCCGCAGCGACGTCGCCGAGCTGGTCGCTCTCGCCGGCCGCGCGCGCGACCTCGCGGCGGCGGCCGGGCGCTGACCCGCGAGGCCCAACGGGGGCGCCGCCATGTCCCTCCGAACGTAGCGGCCGAGCTTGGGCGGCCGACGATCGGGCGA
>JAQBHE010000485.1:0-2892 GCA_032128015.1 Holophagae bacterium | reverse complement strand
CGGCGGCGGTGGCCGACCGCTCGGCCTCGGCTTCTTGCTCGCGCCGCAGGGCGTTCGATTTGGCGACCGTGATCAACGCGGTGTTCTCGCCCTCGACGGCGGTCGCGCGCGCCTCGGCGACCTGCACCCGCTGGTCGCGCTCGGCGCGGGCGGCGCCGATGTCGCCGTCACGCTCCTGCTCGGCGACCTGGACCTTGGCTTCGTTGATCGCCCGCGCCGCGGCTTCCTTGCCCAGGGCGTCGATGTAGCCCGAGGCGTCGGTGATGTCTTGGACGTTGACGTTGATCAGTCGCAGGCCGACCTTCTTGAGCTCGACCTCGACCCCCGAGGTGATGTTCTCGATCAGCTTGTCGCGGTCGGCGTTGATCTCTTCGATCGGCATGGTCGCGAGGGCGACCCGCATCTGGCCGAAGATGATGTCGCGGGCGAGCTCGGAGATCCGCTGCTGGGTCATCCCGAGCAGGCGCTCGGCGGCGTTCTCCATCACCCCCGGCTCGGTCGAGATGCCGATGGTGAAGGTCGACGGGCAGTTGACCCGGATGTTCTGTTTCGACAGCGCTCCCTCGAGATTGATGTCGATGGTCATCGGGTGAAGGTCCAGGAACTGGTAGTCCTGGAAGATCGGGATGATGAAGGCGGCGCCGCCGTGGTAGCAGTGCGCCGACACCCGGCCCTTGCCGCTGCCCGCGACCTTGCCGTAGACCACCAGGATGCGGTCGGAGGGGCAGCGCTTGTAGCGCCGCACCACCGCGAAAGCGGTGATGAACGCGACCAGAATCCCGAATACCGTGACGTACAGCATGGCCTACCTCCGATTGTGAGTGGCGTGTCGCGGAGCCACGGTCCTCAGGTCTCCACCGGTTCGACCAGCAGGCTGGTGGCATCGACCAGCTCGACCACCCGCACTCGCGCGTGACGTGGGATCGTCCCGGTCGCGCGGGTGAACGCCGATACCACCTGCAGCCGTCCCTGGACCATGATCTCGATCTGTCCCGGCCGCTCCATCTTGGCCGGGATCGGCAGGTACACCGTGCCGGTCACACCGACCGCGTTTTGGTAGTCGAGAGTGCCCGAGCTCGCCATGCTGTAGAGCAGGCGCATCATCAGGATCACCCCGCCCATGAACAGCGAGCCGACGGCGAACCCGGCGGCCGACGCGGTCGCCGCCGAGTACCCGGCTTCGATCGCGGCGACCCCGGTCCAGCCGAAGCCGACCAAGAACGCCGTGATCGTGCGCACCGACAGGATCGAGGTGCCGCCGTGGCCGTGGTCGAGGTCGTGGCCGAGGTCGGTGTCGCCGTTGCCATCGAGGCCGAACACCATCAGCCCCGCTTGGATCAGCAGCACAGCGCTCGAGCCAATGCCGATCGCATAGAAGACCTGCAGTGAAGTGTCGAGCGATCCCCACCAGGCGTCCACGGTTCTGGCTCCTTGCTTACCGATTCAGTGTAGCGGATGGGTGCCCGGGGGGCGCGGGCGACCCTTCCCGCTCGAACGCGTCGATGCTGGTGCGCAGGTAGCGAATCCCGCCGCGCTCGACGAGCACGCCCACCGCCGCGATCGGTTCGCCCACCCAGGGCAGCACCTGGTCTCCCAGCGGTCGGTCGTCGGCATCGACCAGAAGCGCGAGCAGGATCTCACCCGAGGGTGATTCGGCGAGGAGGGCAGGCGGGATGCCGCCGGCAATGCACCGAGCCGCGCAGCTGCGGTGGGGCTTGCCGCGTCCCGGCTTCATGACCCCGAGGAAGCACTTCGTGTCGACGATCTCGCCGCGGAGCGTGATCTCGCCGAGTTCGCGAATCGGCGGGTGTGCGGCGTGATCCTCGCCCAAAGGATCCAGATCGCCGGCAAGCTCCAGCATCCCGAGCTCGGGTCGGGAAATCAGCGAGCCGGCGACGCGTACCCGTTGGCCGTCGCGGCCGGCGACGTCTGCGGCGCCGTGTTTGCCGGTGGCGACGAGCAGGAGCTCTCGGGGGGGAGGTTCTGGGGCAGGGTCGCTGGGAGCATCGCGCGAAGCATCGCTGGGAACAGCACTCGGAACCACGTCCCGCAGCATCGGGTAGGGCCGCTCCTCGAGGACGCCCTCGAGCTCGCGTCGCTTTCCGAACTCGAACACCCCCCGGTCAAAGGGTCCCTGGAGGGACGGCAAGGCGATCGCCAAGGTCACGGTGAGGGTCGCGAGCACAGCGACGGTTCGCCGGGTGAAGCGGCGCACGCCGGGTGGTGCGTCGGCGAGGTAACCGACGTAGAGCTCGTCTGGGTTCCGACCGCCAGGGCGCGGCTCGCTATCGTCGATACGCGCCGGCTCGACCCGGGTGCCGGGCGGATGCGGTCGAGGATCGACCCAGACCTCGCCCCCTTCCACCCGGACGTTGAAGGTTGGCACCTTCTCGGTGAACGGTGGTGGCGAGGCTCCGTCGTCGGGGCGGTACTGGTAGCCGTGCCACGGGCAGGTGATGCAGCCGTCGACGATCTTGCCCTCGCCCAGCGGTCCGTTCTGGTGCTGGCAGACGTTCGAGATCGCCGAGACCCGCCCCTGATACCGGAAAACCGCGACCCGCTCACCCGAGAGAGTGGCGATCACCGCTCGGTCCTCGGGAATCTCGGCGACCCGGCAGACCCGGACGAAGCTGTCGTCTCCAGGCAGCCTGCGCTCGGTGAGTGGGCGGTCAGCAGCCCGCTCGCGCCACGCCGCGACGACGTGGAGGCCGACGATCCACGCCACGCCGGCGCCCAATACGACGGCGAGCGCGGGGCGGGTCTCGCTCTGGAGCACCCCGAGACCGACATGGAGCACCAACAACGTGTACGCCAAGTAGACCAGCATGTGCAGCGACTTCCAGACCGGCGCGCTGAGGTTGTGGAGCCAGAAGTCGTGGCTGGTGGCGGCCA
>JAQBHE010000484.1:0-20835 GCA_032128015.1 Holophagae bacterium | reverse complement strand
GGAAACCCGCGGGCGCGCCCGCCGCGAGCAGCTCTTCGGTGAGCACGTAGCGCTCGAGGTAGCTGCGCTCCGAGCCGCCGTACCGCCGGGGCCAGGTCATGCCGATGAAGCCGTGGGCGCCCAGCGTCCGCGAGAGCTCCGGATTGTGGCCGCCCCACGAACGTTCGGAGCGAGCCCAGGTGCCCTTCGCGAGCTCCGCTGCAAGCAGTTCGCGGACTTCGTGACGAAGCGCCGCAGCGGCCGGCGGCAGGTCGGGCTGACCGAAGGTCAGCTGGCAAGACGGCGGCTTCATCCCGCGGCCCTCGGGCTGCCGGTCACCTGGTCGAGGAACCCGCCGAGGTGGGCGTTGAAGATCTCCGGCTGGTCGAGATTCGAGGCGTGGCCGGCGTCCGGAATCATCGCCAGCCGGGCCCCCGGGATCTTCGCGACCATGTACGTCGACGGGGCGAGGAACGGCTGGTCGCGATCGCCGACCACCACCAGCGACGGCACCGCGATCGCAGGCAGGCTCAGGATTACGGCGTCGTCGAACTGGGCCAGCATGCCGCGGGCGGCGTGGGCAAGACCCTGGGCCGAGCGATGGCGGCTGGCAGCCTCCTGGACCTCGCGCGACCTCGTGAGAGCGGCCAGGCCGCGCTCTTCGAAGTCACTGGCGCGACGTTGGGCGCTCTGGTTCCACTGCGCGCGCGCCTCGGGACTCTTGTAGCCCGGACCGGTGTCGCAAATTACCAGCGCAGTCACCCGCTCGGGGTGTTGGCGGTAGAAATCGAGCGACAAGAAGCCGCCGAGCGACAGGCCGCCGATCACCGCGCGCTCGATCTCGAGGTCGTCGAGGATCGCCGCCATGTCGCCGACGCACAGTGCGTGGGAGTACAGCGACGGGTCGTCGGGGGAGGTACTCCTGCCGTGACCGCGCATATCCCAGGTGACGATCCGGTAGCGGTCGTCGAGCGAGGTCCGTTGCGGTCGCCACATCTCGCCGGTGGCCGAATAGCCGTGGGTGAGAAAGACCGCCGGACCGTCGCCGGAGTCTTCGAAATCGAGCTCGATGCCGTTGGGGCGCCGGAGTCTGCTCATGGGGCCGTGGATGCTAGCAGCGGAACCGGCAACTCGCGGAACCGTGGTGCGTCCGGCTTCTCAGAACCTGGCGGCCGAACGGCGCGGCCGCTTCGGAAGTGCAGGGCTTGTGTTCCCCTCCGGGGGTAGCGGCCGAGCTTGGGCGGCCGACTGGAGTGTGGTTGGCCTCGAACTGATCGTCGCAAGCCACGCCGTCACGCCGCTTCCTTCATTCCCCGCCAACCTCTCCCCGAAAACGGAGCATGGTTCAGCGCCGGCCAGACTTCGGTGCTATGACCGCCGCTCCGTCCGAGATCGCTTCGTCGCCGTCCTGATTGCGAACCACGAAGCCGACCACCGAGCCGGGTTCCGCCCCGGTGGCCGCAGGCTCCCGTGGCCAATGCTCGAGAGTGATCGTGGTCCCCGGCACCACCATCGCCCGGAAGCGACCGCGAAGGCGAAGCAGTCGGCGCGAGTCGCCGTCTGCGTAGTGGCGGAGGATGTGCTGCCCAGCGAGCGCCCAGGTGGCGGTGCCGTGGAGGATGATGTCCGGCAGTCCGGCCGCGAGCGCGACTCGTCGCTCGGTGTGGATTGGGTTCCAGATCGCAGCGCACTCGGTGTAGACGTGGGGCATCTCGCGCGGGATTGCGATCGCGACCATGTGGACGCCGCCCGATCCGACGCTCGGTCGGGGGACTGCGAGGAGGGGCGGCGGCTCGCCGTCGTCCTGGATCGGCTCCTCGCCCTCGGTGACGGGCAGCGCTTCCAGTCCGACGCCGCGGTAGATCGAGCTCGACCAGCTGGTGGTCACCGGCGCGCCGCTGGTCTCCTCGACCGTCTCGAGACGGCTGACCAGCAGCGCGCCGGCTCGCGACTCGCGCCCCCGAGACCACGCGACCGCGGGTCAGCAGGCGGTCGCCGGGCTCAATCGGCCGGTGGAAGATCGAGTCCTGGGCGGCGTGGACGCCGCGGCGCAGCTCGTCGGGCGAAGCGCCGAGACGGTCGCGCGCCTCTGCCGAGCTGACCACCGGCCACTCGAGCGAGACGCAGATCGCTGGGTTCGCCACCAGATCCTTGGTGTCGTCGAGCGCCGCCAAGGAGCGGTCGCCGATCCCAGCGGCGTAGGCCAGGATCTGACGGACGCTGACCTCGACCCGGCTCTCTCCGAGCGCGTGACCGGTTCTGGCAAGGCGGATCGGCATCTACGATGACTCCTTCTGGGCCTCCATAAGGGAGCATGGGGAGCACGAGGAGCATAGCCGGGCTCAAGCGAGGACAGAGCCTGGAGCAGATGGTCCAGCAGCTCGGCCAGGGCAAGCCGGTGGGGTGACGCGCCGCGCTCAGGCGCTCACCGTGTTCTGGGCGTCCGCCGTGTTCTCGGCGCTCGCCGTGTTCTCGGCGCCCGCGGGCTGGGGTCCGGTGTAGCGGGCGCGGGGACGGATCAGCGATCCGTGTTGGTACTCCTCGATGGCGTGGGCGATCCAGCCGGCGGTGCGACCGAGCGCGAACAGCGTCCACGCGCCGCCGGGCCCGAGCCCGAGCTGGGCTGAGACCGCGGCAAGGCCCAGGTCGATGGTCGGCCGATCGTCGAGCAGCTTGCCAGCCTCGGCGGCGACCCGCTCGACCCCGCGCACCACGGCGGAGCTTGGCCAGCGCTCGCGGAGCAGCTCGAGGAGCACTCGGTAGCGAGGGTCGCCGTCGGGGTATAGACGATGCCCGAATCCGGGGACGCCCTCACCGCGCTGGAGGCGCGCTGACAGCCGTCTTCGCACGGTGGCGGCTGCCGGGAGCCGACGGGCGTCGCGGGTGACCCCGAGCTCGAGCAGCAGGGCCTCCACCCGCTCGGAGTGGCCTCCGTGGCGATGGCCGCGCAGCGCGCACAGGCCGGCGGTCACCACGTCGTACGGTGTCGAGCAAGCCGAGGCGACGCAACGGGCGGTGAACGAAGAGACGTTGAGCTCGTGATCGGCGCACAGCACCAACGCGGCGTTGATCAGCGCTGCCGCTTCGGGCTGAGCGGGCACCCACTGCTGTTGCAAGGCCGAGGCTAGCGAGCCGCGGCGCTCGCAGTCGAGTGGGCCAGCGGCCGCCGCCATCCGCGCCAGCAGACGGGCGCCGCAGCGCGCGACGGCGGCGGGACGGAGATCGGAGCTCGAGAGGTCGGCGGCGGCCGAGAGCCGCAGTACCGCGTGGAGCCTCTCGGCAGGGTGTGCTCGAGCGATTGCTGCGAGCGATTCCTGCCAGGCCGCAGGTAGCGGTTCGACCGGGTCCGAGAACAGCTCCGACGCCATCTCCATGCGCCCGGTCCACAGCAGCGCCGCGACCTCCTCGAAGCGCTTGCTGCGGGCGAGCGCGGTCACCTCGAGACCGCGGTAGTAGAAGCTGCCTTCGGCCATGGCGGTGAGCGCGGAATCGCGCACCGGGGCGCCCCAGTCGAGGGCCTGGCGGGCGGTTCCGGCGGGGTCGAGGCGCCGCTGCCGGTGCGCTCGGAGCGCCTCGACGTCGGCCCGAAGGTAGCGCCGGGACCGGCGGCCGTCGGTGCCCGGCAGGGAGTGCAGCAGACCGCGGCTGACGTAGGCGTAGAGTGTCGAGCGCCGGATACCGAGCACCGCCGCCGCCTCGGTCGCGCTGAGCGTCGCCCGGGTCACCGTTGGTTGCTCGCTGTCGGAAACATTGATTGGTAGATCAACATTGACAAGCGATCTGATCATACCGACAATGAGCGGGCAAGCAGGCCCGCCAACCCCGCTAGGTACCTTCAATGCCGGAATCTGTTGCCCGTGAGTCAAGTTCTTGAGAGCAGCGGTCTTGGACCAGCCGTCGATTCACAGTTCACGCTTTCGTTCCAGGTCCAAGACTGCCAACGAGGTGGAGGACAGGCGCCGCAGGCGCGTGTCCGGAACCTCGCCGACCATGCCAGCCGTGCCAACTAGGAGGTCGCGATGAGCCCGATCACCAGCGAGGAATACCGCCCCGGACTCGAGGGGGTGGTCGCCGCCGAAACTCGGTTGAGCCACGTCGACGGCGAGGCGGGAGAGCTGCTGATCGGCGGCTACACGGTCGAGGCGTTGGCGCCCGAGGTGACCTTCGAGGAAACGATCGGTTTGTTGTGGGACGGCAAGCTCCCAGACGCCCAACGGCTCGAGAGCCTGCGCGCCGAGTTGGCGAGCCGGCGGGTCCTGCCCGTAGCGACTCGCGCTTTGCTCGACGCCGCAGCCAGGGACAAGGCCGATCTCATGGACGCGCTGCGGATGGCGGTCGCCTCGCTCAGTCTCGGCGCCGGTCCGGAGACTCCGCGCGAGACCGCGCTGCGCGCCACCGCCGCCTTTCCGGTGATTGTCGCCCACGCCTTTCGAGTGGCCGCCGGCAAGCAGCCGGTCGAGCCGCGACCGGAGCTCGGCCACGCCGCCAGTTACCTCCACCTGTTGGAAGGAGAGCTGCCTTCGCCGGCACGGGTGCGGGCGCTCGAGACCTATCTCAACACCGTCGTCGATCATGGGATGAATGCGTCGACGTTTACCGCCCGGGTGATCATTGCGACCCAGTCGGACGTGATCTCGGCGCTCACCGGCGCGATCGGCGCGCTCAAGGGTCCGCTCCACGGCGGCGCTCCCGGGCCGGCGCTCGACATGGTTTTCGAGATTGGCTCGGCCGACAAGGCCGACGCTTACCTGCGCGCCAAGATCGAGCGCGGCGACCGTCTGATGGGTTTCGGTCATCGGGTGTACAAGGTGCGCGACCCCCGTGCCGACGTTTTGGCGGCGGCCGCGGACCAGCTCGCCGCGGGCGGCGAGAACCGCGAGCTCTATGACTTGGCGCGAGCGGTCGAGGGCACCGCGTTACGCCTGCTCGAAGAGTTCAAGCCCGGGCGTCGGCTGCAGACGAATGTCGAGTTCTACACCGCCCTCGTGCTCCACGCGGTCGGCATGTCTCAGGAGCTGTTTACCCCCACCTTCGCGGTCGGACGCGCCGCCGGTTGGTGCGCCCACTGCTTCGAGCAGCTCGCCGAGGGGCGGCTGATCCGGCCGGCTTCGCGTTTCGTCGGTGACCGTCACCCCGCGCTGCCGCCGCTCGCTGCGCGCTGATCGTCAGCCCGCCGATCGTCGGCCCGCCGATCCTCGGCGCCGTGACCTACGCTCGCCGTGGCCGGTCCTGCCACGACCTCGCAGAGGACCGATACCAGATCCTTGGCACGGTAGGGCTTCTGGATGAAGCGAGTGCCGCGGAGCGGGTTCTTGCGGTCGAGTTCGTTCGCCGAGTAGCCGCTCGACAGAACGATCGGCAGCTGCGGCCAGCGGCGGCCAAGCTCGCGAGCGGTGTCCTCGCCGCTCATTCCAGGCATCGTCAGGTCGAGGAGCACGGCGCCAAAGGCGTCCGGGGTGTCGGCTACCCGCTGCAGAGCCTCGTCGCCACTGGCGGCGCCGATGGTCGTGAAGCCGCTACTGCTGAGGATCGCCTGGGCGATGTCACGCACCGAGTCGTCGTCGTCTACGACCAGGATCGTGACCCCGTCGCCAGCGAAGGGCTCCTCGGCCGATTCACGGGGAGGCGCCGGTCGCTGGGTGCTCGCCGGCAGGTGAACCGTGCACGTCGTCCCCTCCCCGGGCACGCTGTCGACCGTGATCATGCCGTGGTGGCCACGGATGATGCCGAGAACGGCTGCCAGCCCGAGGCCACGACCGGTGAACTTGGTGCTGAAGAACGGATCGAACATCCGCGACCGCACTTCGTCAGGCATCCCGCAGCCGGTATCGCGAATCTCGAGACGAAGGTAGGTGCCGGGCGCGAGCCCGCGGAGCTCCGATCGCGACGCGAGATCGAGCGCGCTCAGAGTCTCGAGGCGAGTGGCGATGAAGATCCGACCGGGAGCCCGGTCGATCGCCTCGGCGGCGTTGACCAGCAGGTTCATGACGATCTGGCGCAGCTGGGTATCGTCGCCGACTACCGCCGGGAGGCCGGTCTCGAGGTCGAGGTCGACGGCAGCGTTCTTGGTCAGCGACACGCCCAGCAGCTCGACGGTCTCGGAGATCACCGTCGCGAGATCGACCGGTTTGGGATCGAACCGCCGCTGGCCGGCGTAGGCGAGCAGCCGCTGGGTCAGCTCGCTGGCGCGTTGGGCGGCGGAGATGATTGCCTCGAGGTGGCGGCGCTGGGGTTCCGCTGGAGCGGTGTGGCCGAGCGCCAGGTCGGCGTTGCCGAGGATGCCCACTAGCAGGTTGTTGAAGTCATGGGCGATGCCGCCCGCGAGCAGACCGATGCTCTCGAGCTTCTGGCTGTGTTGGAGCGCCTCTTCGGTCCGTTGGCGGTCCCAGGTCTCGAGAGTCAGCGCCATGGTGTCGGCGATCGAACCGGCGAACACCTGGTCGTCATCGTCCCATTCTCGGTACCTGCCGACCGTCTCGTGGCCGACCACTCCGCGCAGCTCGCCGCCGACATGGATCGGCGCGTCGAGTATCGAACGCACGTCGTGGTCCCTGAGGTAGTTGTCGGCGAACTCACAGGTTTCCGGATGCTCGGCGGCGCGGCTCGCGGCGATCACCCGCTGGCGACAGATTGCAGCGAAGTAGCGGGGGTAGTCGGTGATCTTGATCGTCAGGTTCGCCGGTCGGGGACCGGCGCTGGCACGGAATAGGACGCGGCAGGCCAGGGTCGTGCGCTGCTGGTCGAACAGCCAGATGCCAACCCGGTCGACCTCGAGCATGCCGGCTGCACGTTCCGCGATGCACTCGAGACGCCGGTCCAGATCGGTGCCGACCGCCGTGCCTTGCTGAGCGAGCTCCACGAGCATCCGCTGTTGAGCTTGCAGGCGCTGGCCGCGCTCGATCAGCCGCCGGTGGGCGACCCGTTGGGCGGTGACGTCGCGGCAGGTCCACACCCGGCCTGCGGCCTTGCCCTCGGCCACGATGGCATGGGAGACGAGCGCGATGGTTCGGCCGTCGAGCAGCTCGACCTCGTGCTCGCTGGCAGACAACGGGTCGATCGCGTTGAGCTCGGCGAGGATCCGCTCTGGTTCCCGCCACGACGGCAGGATGCCGTCGATCAGCGCCTGGCCGTCGGACTGCCCTTCGGGAATGCCCCAAAGGTCCCAGAACGGCCGGTTGACGTAGAGCAGCTCATTGTCGGGGTCGAACACCGCGAGTCCGGCCTCCGAGGCCCCGAGCACGCTCTCGAGCGCCGCTGCTTGGCCGGCGGCGGCATCTCTGGCGAGCTCGGCCTCGGTGATGTCGTGAAGCCGCAAGTAGGCAACACCGCCGAGTCGCCCCGGGGCGCCGATCGAAGCGATCTGGCCGTGCAGCAGCTGGCCGGGTCGATCGATGCAGCGGTACAGAGCGATGCGCGCGGACTCGGCTCCGCCGTCGATCTGGTCCCGGAGCTGGTCGTGGGTGAGCGGCGAGCCGTCGGCGTTCTCGAGCCGGTTCGCGAGAGTGGTCAGGGCGTCGATCGAGGAATGCGGCGGCGGGCAGCCGAGCAGCCGCCACACCGAGCGGTTGGCGTAAAGCCAGTTGCCGTCCTCGTCGATCAGCGCCAGGCCGTCGGGATCGTCGAGGATGACCCGGCTGAGAGCGATCGGGACGATCCCGAAGAGGCCCTCGCAGAAGATTCCCCAGGCTAGCGTTGCGCAAGCGACGGAGAACCCGAGCACCGTGACGTCGAACGGCGGCGGGGTCGGTGACAGCACGTAGAAGAGGTTGCCGGCGAGGATCGGCACCGGAGCCAGGGTCACCAGGGCGAGCTGGCGACGCCGCGAGGTGCCGCGGGTCGCGCGCCAGAGTCGGAAGCTGAGGACGAAGACGACAACCATGAGCAGGTAGATCCACAGGGCGCTGAGCCAGAAGCCCAGGTGATAGACGCTCCGGGTCCCGAGCCGCGGGGTCAGCGCCCAGCCGTGCCAGGGGTTGGTCGCGACCACGGTCCACGACGCGATCGCCAGCAGCATCGGGGTACGGGCGATCCAGCCGTGCTGCCCGAACAGCGGCCGTCCGTGGTACTGCGCGAGGCGCAGCACCAGCTTCCACCAAAAAGCCGGGGCGAAGTACGGACCCAGGTACCCGATGGTGAGCCAGATCTGGTAGCGCTCGAAGCTCTGAGAATGAAAGGAGGTATTGATCTCGCTGATGGCCAGCAGCATGCCGCCGAGCTGGACATAGAACAACTGGCGCGCCAGCGGCGTCTCGTGCCGCCGCAGCAGCGCGAAGACCGCCAGCGAGCCGCACATCAGGGCGCCGAGTACGCCGACGACGAAGGAACTGATGAGCGGCATGATGTGGTCGCTGTTCTAGCTCAACGGCGGAGTCGAGCGCACACTACGACACCCTTCTTGTACTCCGCCGCTCGAGCTTGTAGCAGCCGCCGGGGTCCGAGGCCCACTCAGAAGCGCGGCACTCGGTGCAGCCAACCGGCCTGGTAGTGGAGCTGGATCAGCGCTTGGTCGACCAGCTTCTCGCCCGCGCCGACCTCGACGATGGTCGCTTCGGTGGCGCCGTAGCCGCCTTCGGCGGCCGCCCGGATGGTCGGGAAGTATCCGAGCTCGCCGTTGCAGTAGCCGAAGAACAGGGTGTTCGGTAGCCGGCTCGATGCCTTGAGACGGAGCTGATGCTCGACGAAGAATTCTCCGGGGAACGTGGCGAACGCCAGGGCCTTGCCGAGGACGACGGTGGTGATCTCGGCGTCGTGCTCGCGCCCGAACCGTTCGCGGTAACGCTCGAAGATCCAGCCGAACTCGCTCTCGCGAAACGCCGCCTCGACCTCGGGACTCTCGAGATCCCAGCGCGGCTCTAGGCGAATCACCTGGCTCTCGACCGACAGCGGGCCGGGTTCGATGGCGGAGATCCCTCGGCGCACCCGGATCACTTCTGCGGCGAGTGCCCGACCGAGTCGGTCCTTCTGCTCGAAGCCGCCCTCGGCGGGCGGCGTCTTGTCCCAGAACGGATTGAGGTCGCCGGCCGCACCCTGGGCGAACATCGCCTGGCCGCCGATCTCGGCCTCGACCAGCGCCATCATCGCCCCGGGATAGTCGGCCGAAATGCGGAGGTTCTCGGGTCCCAGCACCACCGGGTGACAGGCGAAATTCACCAGCGTGGCGAGCGGCCGGCCGGCCGCGGTATCGACCGCGACCACCGCCACCGACCGATCGACCGGTGATGTCGCGGTCCCCTCGCGGTTGGCCCAGCGCATCGCGACGCTGCCGTCGGCGAGCACGTGCCGCCGGTTGTGGCAGCCGTCGAGCTCGCCCCAGCCAAGGCCCAAGCGCGCCGGTGCGAGAGCGCGATGAGCGGCCACCACCGCGGTGGCGATCTTGCGCACCGCGGTGTCGGTCCAGGGGTCCTCGGCGCTCGGGAATTCGGGGTCGGGGGTGGGAGTGCTATGGCTGTGCGACGCGATCACCAGCACGCGCTCGAGACCGATGTCGGCACTCACGCGGTCGCGAACACCCTGGGCCATCGCCTTGGCGAACGATCCGAGGTCGACCGTGACGATCGCGAGCGCTTGTTCCTCGTCCGCCAGCACCAGGACCTTGGCGAACAGCGGATCGGCGACGCCGGTCGACACCGCGTCGCCGCGAGCACCGTAGCCGTACATCCGGCCGCCGATCGGTGGCGTGATGTCGACCGTCGCCACTCCGGCTCGCAACCCCGCGCTTGCCGGGCCCGCCGCGATCAGGGTGATCAACAGGCCGGCGAGACCGCAAAGGAGTACGACCCGTCGAATCGGCTGGCCGGCTTCTCGCTTCATCTGCGCTACTGCCTTTGCGTTGCTGCCTATGGGCTACTGCCAAGGCGACGGTCGCGGTGGCGCCAGCGCCGGCGCGCCCGGTCCGATCAACTCGCAGCGGTGGGGCAGGCGCAGCACGGACGCCACCCGCTGCTCGAGACCGGGGTGGACCGGAATCCGCAGCCCGGGGTTGGTGCGCACCACCCGGTCGGTGAGGCAGATGTCGAATACCACCTCGGCGCCGCTGCCGTTCACCTTCTTGCGCTCCTGCTGCAGGAAGTCGCGCAGACGTTCGAGCTCGCGTGGCAGCTCGGACGCGGCCAGCTCCTCGGTGCTCTCGAAGACGATCCGCACCTGGCGAGTGAGCACGGTCGGGGCTTGGGCGAGCTCGATCGCCTTGGCGATCACCAGGGTCGGCTCCTCGCGCCGGCGGTCGACTTTGGCCACGAAGAAGTGGATCGTGTCTGGGGCGAGCCGCGACTCGAGCTCGGCGTAGAGGTCGGCGAACACCACCGCCTCGATGCGTCCGGTGTGATCCTCGAGGGTGAGCAGCCCCATCTTCTGCCCGGGGTTGCGACCCTTGCGGGTGCGGGTGATCCGCCGGCCGGCGATCAGCGCTCCGATCACGACCTCGAAGTCGGCGTCGAGGTCGGCGATGCCAGCGATCGTCGCGTTGGCGAAGCTCCCGAGCAGGTCGCGATGCTCGTCCAACGGATGGCGGCTGGCGTAGAAGCCGAGCGCGGACTTCTCGAAGCGCAGTTGCTCGGCCGAGGTCCACGGCGGGACCTCGGGCAGCTTCGGTCTCGCTGCCCGCTCGATCACCGTCGGACCGCCGCCAAACAGGCTGGTCTGACCGCTCGAGCGGTCGGAGGCGGCACGCTGACCGGTGCGGATCGCGCCCTCGAGCGCCTCGATCATCGCCGCGCGCTGGCTGGCGTGGTACACCGAGTCGAAGGCGCCGGCGCGGATCAGCGCTTCGATGGTGGCGCGGTTGACCGCCTGCAGTTGCACCCGCTCGCAGAAGTCGAATAGCCCTGCGAACGGCCCGCCGTCGCGGCGTGCCTCGAGAATCGCCTCGACCGCCTTGACTCCGACGCCTTTGACCGCGGAGAGGCCGAACCGGATGTGACCGGTGTTCGTGGTGGGTTCTTCCCCCGGCTCGTGGACCACCTGAAAGCGCACCCCCGAGCGGTTGATGTCGGGGGCATTGACCTCGACTCCGCGGCGGCCGTCGGGTAGCCGCACGCGCTTGCATTCTTCGAGGTAGACCGCGAGCTTGTCGGTGTTGTCGGACTCGTAGGTGAGCACCGCGGCCATGAACTGGATCGGGAAGTAGGCCTTGAGGTAGGCGGTCTGGAACGCCAGGATCGAGTACCCGACCGAATGCGACTTGTTGAAACCGTAACCGGCGAAGCGCAGCACCAGCTCGAACAGCTGGTCGGCCTTGCGCGGACCGAGTCCTTTGGTCTGCGAACCCTCGAGGAACCGGCTGCGTGCGGCGTTGATCGTGTCGTGCTTCTTCTTGCTGATCGCCTTGATCAGGGTGTAGGCCTCGCGCAGGGGCACTCCCCCGAGCTCGTGGACGATCTGCATCACCTGTTCCTGGAACACCATGATGCCGTGGGTGTCGGCAGTGAAGCGGTCGACGATCTCGTGGATTACCGGCACTTCTTGGCGGCCATGTTTGCGGTCGCAGTAGTCGTCGATCAGCGCCATCGGCCCGGGGCGGAACAGCGCGTTGGCCGCGACCAGGTCTTCGAGCCGGTCCGGGCGCATCTTGAGCAGCAGGTTGCGCATCCCGTCGGACTCGAACTGGAAGGTGCCGATCGTCTCGCCGCGGCGGTAGAGCTCGAGCACGTTCTCGTCGGCGAAGTCGATGCGGTCGAGGTCGAGCGGATGGCGCCCGGCGGGGGTGGTGGGCACCGCCGCGCGAATGGTCTCGTCGGCCAGGCTGTCTTTGACCAGCTGGCGGGCGCGCTCGAGCACCGACAGGGTCTTGAGACCCAGAAAGTCCATCTTCAGAAGGCCCATCTTCTCGACCGTCGGGCCGTCCCACTGGGTGACCAGGATGCTGCGATCGTCGTTCGCCCCTGGTTTGGCGAGTGCCAGAGGCACCAGGTTGTCGAGCGGCTCGGTGGCGATCACCACGCCAGCGGCGTGGACGCCGCTGTGACGGACCAAGCCCTCGAGGGCGCGGGCGGTGTCGAGCACTTCCTGGACTTGGGGGTTCTGCGCGCTCATCTCGCGCAGCTCGGGCTCGCGAGCGAGGGCGTCCTCGAGGGTGACCCCGAGCTGGCTGCCGATCAGCTTGCAGATGCGGTCGACTTCGGGGAGCGGCAGGTCGAGAACCCGGCCGACGTCGCGAACCGCGGCGCGCGCCTTCATGGTGCCGAAGGTGATGATCTGGGCGACGTAGCCGTACTTGGCGCGCACGTAGTCGAGAATCTCAGCCCGGCCGTCCTGGCACAGGTCGATGTCGATGTCGGGGAATTCGGCGCGATCGGGATCGGTGAAGCGCTCGAATAGCAACCCGTAATGCACCGGGCAGGCGTTCGACAACCCGAGGACGTAGCCGACCATGGTGCCGACCCCGGAGCCGCGCGCCATCGCCGGGATGCCGCGGCGCCGCGCCTCGGCGACGAAGTCCCAGACGATCAGGAAGTAGGCCGAGATCTTCTTGTCGGCGAGCACCGCGAGCTCGCGCTCGAGGCGGGCGCGATTGGCGGCGGTGGCGCCGTCCTCGCCGTACCGCCACACCAGGCCGGCTTCGGCGAGCTCGCGCAACGCCTGATCGCACTGGCGCTCGCGCTCGGCCATCGCCACGCCGCCGGTAGCGGTGGCGTCGACCGGCACCAGATCGTAAGTCGAGCACAAGCGCTGGATCCACGCCGATGAGCCACGCGGGGCGTCGGCGGCACCGGCCCGGTCGTCGGGCTCGCGCCGGCGAACCTCGACCAGCGGCGCATGGTTGGCGTCGAAGTCGATCTCGACCTCGCAGCGGTCGGCGATGGTGCGGGCGCTTGCGAGCGCCTCGGGGACGTCGGCGAAGACCTCCGCCATCGACTCGGGTCCCTTGACCCAGAGCTGCTTCGGGTAGTGGAGCCGGTCGGGCTCGGACTTGCGCTTGTTGGTCGAGACGCAGATCAGGGTGTCGTGGGCGTCCCAGTCTTCGGCGCGCAGGAAATGCGCGTCGTTGTCGCACACCGTCGGCAGCCCGAGCTCATCGGCAAGGCGCAGGATGTGCGGGTTGATCCGGTCCTGGTCGGGGGTGTCGTGGCGCTGGAGCTCGAGGTAGAAGCAGGGCTCACCGCGCTCGTTTTGTGGGAAGGTCTGGCGATGCCACTCGGCCTCGGCGCGAGCCCGCCGGTAGTGCTCGTCGTTGCCGGTTGAGACCAGCTGGGTGAGGTGGTAGGCGATCGACGAGCCGAGGTGGCCATTGATCGCAATCAGCCCCGCCCCCCACTGCTGGAGGGTCGTCTTATCCATCCTGGGCTTGTAGTAGAAGCCCTCGATGAACGAATCGGACGACAGTTTGATCAGGTTGCGCCAGCCGGTCTGGTTCTCCGCGAGCAGCACCAGGTGAAAGCCGCCGTCCGCGACCCCTTGCGCCTCCTTGTGACGGCGGTCGCTGGTCGCGGTCATGACGTCGGGTGCGACGTAGGCCTCGATCCCGAGGATCGGCTTGATGCCCTCCTTCTTGCAGGCGGCGTAGAACTCGATCGCGCCGAACAGATTGCCGTGGTCGGTGAGCGCCACGGCGTCCATTCCGAGCTCCTTGACTCGCCGCACCAGCGCGCCGAGCCGGTTGCCGCCGTCAAGCAGCGAATACTCGGAGTGGAGGTGGAGGTGGACGAATTCCGAGCGGCTCATCGCGAGGCGGGGCGGCGGGGCGATGGCGTCGTCGTCGGTCGGAGGCTCGACGGTCACCACGGTCCTAGTCTCCCACCTTTCACCGGTGGTGGCAAAGTCGCAGTAGAGTCCGTACAGTCCAGCGCCTTGTGCGCCAACATCCAGCGGCGAGTCCGAACTTGGCACCACGAATCGGCATCTCGGTCGCCAGCTACCACGACGTCGATGATCCCCGCCTTGGGGCGCGGTGGATGGTCGAGCGGGCAGCCGCCGCTGAGCACGCGGGCCTCGATTCGCTGTTCGTCGGCGACCACCACTGCACCCCTCGCCCCTATTACCAGAACACCGCCATCCTTGGCCGGATGCTCGGCGAGTGGGGCGATCGACCCGTCGGCGCGCTGTACTTGCTGCCGCTGTGGCACCCGGTGCTGGTCGCGGAGCAGGTCGGGACCCTGGCGTCGATCGCCGGCGGACGCTTCATCCTCCAGTGCGCTCTCGGCCGCGGTCCGTTCGCGCCTTTCGGCATCGATCCCCGCCACCGGCCTTCGCGCTTCGAGCAGGCGCTCGACATCATCCGCCGGCTGCTCGCCGGCGAGCAGGTTGCGAGCTCGGGTCGCTACCAGGTCGAAGGGGCGCGGATCTCGCCGCTGCCGCCGGAGCCGGTCGAGGTGTGGATCGGGGCGAGCGCCGAGCCGGCGATCGACCGCGCGGCCCGTCTCGGCGACGGTTGGATTGCTGGACCGGACCTGGTGCCGGAGGTCGCCCGTCGCCAGATCGATTTCTACCGCGAGCGTTGTGTGGCCCACGGTCGCAAGCCCGGCGTCACCTCGATTCGCCGCGATTTCTACATCGGCGCGGACCAGGAAGAGGCGGTGCGAGTCGGAGCGCCAGTGGTCGCCGCCGGCTACCGCGGGATCGATCCCGGAGCCCTGGTGATCGGCGGACCCGCGAGCGTCGCCGAGTCGTTTCGCCGGTTGGGAGCGATGGGCTACGACGAGATCCTGGTACGCAACCTGGTGCCCGACCACGCTCTCGCGCTCGCCTCGATCGAGCGGTTGGTTGCGGTCCGCGAGCGGCTGTAGCGAGGGCTTCTGTTCTCTCCGATCTGTTCCGCCGGGGAGTGGTTCCCTCTGATTCTGTCCCCTCCGAACGTAGCGGCCGAGCGGCTCGGCCGCCTTCGGAAGCGCCGGACGTTTGTCCCTCTGAGGGTAGCGGCCGAGCTTGGGCGGCCGACGAACGAGCGAGAGCTACGGCGATCCGACCGCGCCCAGACGAGAAGGCAGACCCTGCGCACGCTCGACACGAACGGCCTACTCGCAGCAATAGCGTACGCCCCAACAACTCCGCACTCGGCCGCCCAAGCGCGGCGCGCCCGAAGACGGGCGGCTACGTTCGGAGAGGACAGGGCGATGCGGTCCGATCTGTCGCCAATCGGGATTCGGACGCGAACACACTATCCGCCCGTGTAACTCCAACTCTCTCCGGGCGCCAGGACCTTGACCTCGACACCCCGCGGCTTGAAGTCCGCGGGGTCCTGAGCGATCGGCGGCCACGTGTTGTAGTGGACCGGGATCGCGACCTTGGGCGCCACCAGTTCGGTGGCGCGGCTCGCCAGCTCCGGGCCCATGGTGAAGCGATCGCCGATCGGCACGAACGCGATGTCCGGACGATGGATCTCGCCGAGCAGCTTCAGGTCGCCGAAGATCGTGGTGTCGCCGAGGTGGTAGAGGGTCACGCCGCCGAGGTGGATCACCAGTCCGCACGGCATCCCCAGATAGCGGCCCTCGAACGAAGACGAGTGGAACGCCTGGGTGAACGCGATCCAGCCGAAAGCAGTCTTGATCTTGCCGCCGTGGTTGCCGGGGTCGGTGTTGGCGTGGCCGTTCTCCGCAAAGTATTCCGTGATCTCGTAGGTGGCAACGACGTTGGCGCCGTTGGCCTTGGCGATCGCGAGCGAGTCGCCGAGGTGGTCGCCGTGGCCGTGGGTGAGGGCGATCGTGCCGCAGCGGATGTCCTCGGCCTTGTGCTTCGCCACCGGGTTGCCGGTGAGGAACGGGTCGACCGCGACGGTGTGCTGGCCGTCGCTGAATAGGAATCCGGAGTGTCCGAGGTAGGTGATCTCGACCGACATGATGGTTGCTCCCTAGGTTCTTCCGTGGTGATGGCGCGATGAGACCTGCGATTCTATGGGCTCAGTCCGCTCGCGGTTCGTGCGGTTCGTTCGGTCCTCGGTGGGATCACGAATCCGCGGGGAAGCGGAGCGCGACTCGCCGCCCGGCGACCGCGATCGTCGCAAGGTCGTCGGAGATCTCGCGCAGCATCCGGAACCGCAAAGAATCCGAGAACAGCACCTCACCGAGCTCGTGGGTCGCGCACAACAAACGCTCGCGGTGGTCGAGGCGGAAGGAGTCGAGACGAAGGGTCGCGCGCTGGCCGCTCGCGAGCAGCGCGGTTGCCACGCCGTCGCCTTCTTCGAGCGCCTGGGCGGTGAGCGGGGTGACCGCGGCGTCGAGGTAGCTCTTGTCCCACCAGCGGTCGTGGACCCGGTACTCGAAGGTGAATCGCGAGATCGCGAGTTCCCAGCCGAGGTGCTCGAGGAAGAACGCCTGAGTGCGTGCCGCCACCGGTTCGCCGCGCCAGGTCCAGTGTTGATCGTCGTCGACGCGGATCATCTCGTAGCGGAAGCGGTCGAGGAGCCGTTCGACCGGTTCGCCGGCGTCGACACCGCGAGCGAGCGGCACCGGGAAGTAGATTCCAGCCGGCAGGTCCGGAAGGCGGGACGGCAGCAGCTCCTCGACCACTGCGAGCACTCCGGGGTCGGTCGCCGCTGGCGCTGCAGCGAGCCGCTGCCATTCCGCGGGCACCAGCGGGCTCAGGAAGTGGGCGTCGTGGCTGATCATGATGTACGCGGGATGCACCGCCAGTCGGAGCGCCGCGGCGCGTAGGCGGTCGGGGTCGGCGACTCGAGACATGGGGACGGGCACGGTGGCTGGCGCGACTGTAGCAAGCGGGTTGCCTAGCAAGGCGGTTGCCAGGGTAGAGGCCGTTGGTAGAGTGAACCCATGGTGTGTCGCGACGCAGACGGTGGGGAGCCAATGAGCCGACGGTCGGCTCCGAGCGACCTTGAAATCCAGCCCGGCGGCCAACCACGGGACGAAGTGTAAGGATCTACCGATGGTCGCGGGACGGTGGGTGGTCGATGTCGACGATCCCGACTTCGAGTCGGCGGTCGTGGAGCGCTCCGCCGAGCTGCCGGTGCTGGTCGACTTCTGGGCGCCGTGGTGCGGTCCTTGTCGGACCCTCGGGCCGGTGCTCGAGAAGCTCGCCGAAGAGGCCAACGGGGGCTTCCTGCTCGCCAAGGTCGACAGCGACCGCAGCCCCCGTGTCGCGGCGCGCTACCGGGTCCGCAGCATCCCCAACGTGATCCTGTTCAAGGACCGCGAGGCCGTCGACCAATTCACCGGCGCTCTTCCCGAGGCCCACGTGCGGGCGTTCCTGCGCCCTCACTGTCCGACCGCCGCCGATCGCGAGGTGCGGGCTGGAACCGAGCTCCTGGTCGAGGCTGATGCTGCCGGGGCACGGGCTGCCTTCGAACGCGCTCTCGAGCTCGACCCCGAATCGAGCGGCGCGCGCTACGGTCTGGCGCGGGTGGCGCTCGAGGCGGGCGAGCTTGACGCGATGCGCCGCCATGTCGAGGCGATCGCCCCCGGCACCGACGAGTTCGAGCCTGGCCGGCGGTTGCTCGAAGTCGAGGATCTGGCGCGCCGGGCGGCCGCGATTGGGGATCAGCAGTCTTGCGAGCGGCGTCGTGCCCAGGACCCGCGCGACATCGAGGCGCGATTCGCGCTCGGCGCCTACGCGACGGTGCGCGGCGAGTATCGCAAGGCGCTCGAGTGCTTCCTCGAGGTCGCGGAGCTCGACCGCCATTGGTCCGACGACGCGTCGCGCAAGGCGATGCTGACGGTCTTCGGCTTGGTCGGGGTGCGTGAACCGCTGTCCGACGAGTTTCGCGACCTGCTGCGCACGGTTTACTACTGATCGCGAACGAATGACCGCGAACGAGTGACCGCGAACGAGTGATCGCGAACGAGTGATCGCGAACGGAGACGGTAGCCGCTCGCTACGGTTCGCTTCGCCGCAGGGTCTCGGCGGCGAAACGGTCGATCAGCTCCAGGGTCTGACGGTCGAGCCCCTCGACACGGAGAGCGAGCGCGGCCTCGACCAGCTCCGGAACCGGCACTTTGAGCACCACCGAGGCGGCTTGCAGGCGCGCCTTCAGGTGTGGGGGAAGCTCCACCGTGAGTGGCGAGTAACGACACGGTTGGCCGCGGTTGGTTTGTTTCGAGGCCATCGGTGCACGTCTCGAGGGCGATGGAATGTGGAGCGGCGCTGGGATCCTAGGGGTGCCGGGTGGCGCCGAACGCCAGAGGTTCCTGAAACGCAATACGTTCGTAGGCGCTTCAATGTTGGCGGATCGCCGAAGTTTTCCATGCCGTCTCGCTGGCCAGCGGGGTTCGACTAGGCTGTCGGTGAGATGAACTGGACGCGTGCGGTGGCGTGGATCGTCGGCGCCGGGGCGGTGCTGGGCGTGACCGCGGCTGGCGGCCAGGAGCCGCCGGCGCCGGATGTGGCCGCGTTGGCTAGCCAGATCGAGGCGCTCGAGCAACAGATCGAAGCCCTACTCCAGCCGCTGCCCCTAGCGGTGCGGTCGGCGGTCGAGGCCGAGCTCGCCCGTCGTCGGAGCACGTCGCCCGCCGCGGACCCGCCAGCCGGAGCCCAATCCGAACCTGTGCCGGAGCCCTCGGCAGCGGAACCCGCGTCTCCAAGCCCGAGGCCGGAGGCGATCGCGACCTCGCCGCGAGGTTGTAGCGGGCTCGACATCTTCGACACCAACGACGACGGCCTGATCACCGGCACCGATCGCCTCTGGCGCCACTTCCACGTCGCGCTCGACGCCGAGACCGGCGGCGGGGCAGCGGCCGAGACGCGTTCGGCGTTCGAGGTCGGGGTGCGCCAGATCCGGCTCGACCTGCGCGGCACCATCAACGATCGCGGCGGTCCCGGCCGGATGGAGGTCGAGCCGACGCGGGTTCTGGTCGAGGTGACGGTCAAGCGTCGTCGCGGGGCGCAGTTCGGGACGCTGGTGCTCGACGCCGACGGGCTCGCGCGCTCCGGCGGGCCTCGTTTACGGCTCCCGGACGGCGCGGTGCTCGATGGGATGGTGGTGCTGCGACCGGGGTTGGTGATTGTGGGCGAGGGCGGAACCGCGGTCACGGTGACCTGCAACTGAAACGGTTGGCTCGCTGGCGCTCTGGTACGCTGCCGGGCCGATGAACTACGGGTTCGTTCTCGACCAGGACGCGTGCATCGGCTGCCACGCCTGCACGGTCGCGTGCAAGGCCGAGAACGACGTTCCCCTGGGCGCCTTCCGGACCTGGGTCAAGTGGATCGAGCACGGCGAGTTTCCCGAAACTCAACGGTCGGCGGCGGTGCTGCGCTGCAACCACTGCGCCGATGCGCCGTGCATCGAGATCTGTCCGACCGGCGCGCTGTTCAAGCGCGAAGACGGCATCGTCGACCTCGACCACAACCGTTGCATCGGTTGCGCGTCGTGCTTGCAGGCCTGTCCCTACGACGCCATCCACATCGACGAGCGGGCCGGCACCGCCGCCAAGTGTCACTTCTGTGCCCACCGCCTCGAGGTCGGCCTGGCACCGGCGTGCGTTGCGGTGTGTCCCGAGCAAGCGATCAAGGTCATCGACACCGACTTGCCGGCGACCCGGCGCGCGCTGGGTGCTCGCGGTGCAGTGGTACGCAAGGGCGAGCGCGGGACCCGTCCCAGGACTTACTACCTGGGCGCTGACCCGGCGGCGCTCGATCCGCTCCAGGTCGACGGCGCGCGCACCTTGTCGCACTCCGAAGTGCCCGATCCGTTGCCGGCGTGGTCGACCTTGGCCGCGCGGGCGGTCTACGACGTGCCGCGCAAGCGCCAGTGGGGACACGGGATCGCCGCTTACATGGCGACCAAGGCGGTCGCCGCCGGTGCGCTCCTCGGCGCCGGGGTGAGTCCGTGGGTGCCAGCGCTCGACGGCCGGGTGCTCGGGGCAATCAGCCTGGTCGCGCTTGCGGTCACCTCGGTGCTGCTGGTCGCGGACCTGCACAAGCCGATGCGCTTCTTCTATCTGCTGACCAAGCCCAACACCGATTCCTGGTTGGTCAAGGGCGCGTGGGTGCTGATGGCCCACGGCCTGCTCAGCTTGCCGTTCTTGTTCGGAAGCACCGAGAAGGCACTCGGGCTGATCGCGATTCCGACCGCGCTTTTGACCGCGGTCTATACCGCTTTCTTGTTCTGGCAGGCGCGCGGTCGCGAGCTGTGGAGCGAAGACCGTTTCCTGCCCGTCGTGCTCGCGGTCCAGGCGCTGGTCGCGGCGATCGGTCTCGCCTGGTTCTTCGGCGCGAGCGCGATGCTCTGGCTGCTGCTCTACCCGCTGGTGGTCGGGGCGACTGCGCTCGTGCCGCCGGCCACCGACCACGCCAAGCGCGCGCACACGATCATGGTCCGACATCCCGCGTACGCCCTCGGCTTCGTGTTCGCGTTGGCGGCGGTGTTGTGGCCGCCGCTGCTGCTGGTGGCGTTCCTGCTGTTCGACTGGATCTACGTCAAGGCCGGCCAGGAGGTCCCACTGTCGTGAGGTTGCCGTGACCATCCGCGACCGCCCGCTGCCCTACCTGCCCAGCCACTTGACCCAGGCACCGCCGCCGGAGCGCTGGGACGACTGGCAGGAGCTCGACGCCCGCGCCTGGCCGAAGCGGGTGACCCGCGATCTGCGGTTAGTGCCGACGATCTGTTTCAACTGCGAGTCTGCGTGCGGGCTCCTCGGATACGTCGACAAAGCCACCGGCGAGATCCTCAAGTTCGAGGGCAACCCGATGCACCCCGGGAGCCGCGGCCGGGTGTGCGCCAAGGGACCGGCGACTTTGAACCAGGTGTACGACCGCGACCGCATCCTCTATCCGCTCAAGCGCAAGGGGGCGCGCGGATCCGGCGACTGGGAGCGGGTGAGCTGGGACGAAGTGCTCGACACCTTGGGTGCGCGCATTCGCAAGGCGCTCGTGGAGGAGCGGCGCACCGAGGTGATGTACCACGTCGGCCGTCCCGGCCACGACGCGATGATGGACCGGGTGCTCAAGGCGTGGGGCGTCGACGGCCACAACAGC
>JAQBHE010000483.1:0-5081 GCA_032128015.1 Holophagae bacterium | reverse complement strand
CATCCCGGGGATCACACCCGCTCTGCACGCCCTCGCGCTGGGCGGCTGGGGATTCGACGAGCTCTACGACCGGGCGCTGGTAGTTCCGTTCTGTGCCCTCGCGCGCTGGGCCAAGGCGGATGTAGTCGACCGCTGGCCGGCCGCGATCACCGCCGGCGCCCGCCATGCCCACGGTTGGCTGCGCGCCACCCAGACCGGACGGCTGCGCTGGTACGCCGCCTGGATCGCCATCGGCGCCGTGGTGCTGGTGGCGATTCTGGTGTCCCCATGATCCTGCTCGCGCTGCTCGCCATCCCGCTGGCCGGCGGCCTTCTCGCCTGGCTGCCCCGCGACCGGCATGCGAGCTGGAGTCGCTTCATCTGTCTGCTCGCCCTCGTCCTCGACCTCGGCCTCGCGGTCGGGATCTGGGTGCGCGCCTCAGACGACACCTGGCTCGCCCAGGCACGCTGGGAGTGGCTCCCCGGACTCGGCATCAGCTTCCACCTCGGGCTCGACGGTCTCAGCCTGCTGTTGGTGGTGCTGGCGCTGTTCTTGGGCATCCTCTCGGTCGCCGCGTCGTGGACCGAGGTGACCACCCGGGTCGGCTTCTTTCACCTCAACCTGATGTGGATCCTCACCGGCATCATCGGCGTCTTCCTGGCGCTCGACCTCTTCCTCTTCTACTTCTTCTGGGAGCTGATGCTGGTGCCGATGGCGTTCCTAATCGGCATCTGGGGGCACGAGAACCGGATCTACGCGGCGATCAAGTTCTTCCTCTTCACTCAGGCGAGCGGCCTCTTGATGCTGCTCTCGATCGTCGCGCTCGCGCTCGCCCATCGCGCCGATCAAGGCGCATGGAGCTTCGACTACTTCGACCTCCTCGGTACTGATACCGGCCGCCTGGGGCCTTGGCTCTTCCTCGGCTTCTTCATCGCCTTCGCGGTCAAGCTGCCCGCCGTGGGGCTCCACACCTGGCTACCCGACGCGCACACCGAGGCCCCGACCGCCGGCAGCGTGGTGCTCGCCGGCCTGCTGCTCAAGACCGGGGCGTACGGCCTGATCCGGTTCGCCGTGCCGCTGTTCCCAGAGGCGGCGGCCACGGCGGCGCCCTGGGCCATGGCGCTCGGTGCGCTCGGCGTCCTCTACGGTGCGCTGCTGGCGTTCGGCCAGACCGACCTGAAACGGCTGGTCGCCTACAGCAGCGTCAGCCACCTCGGCTTCGTGCTGCTGGGCGTCTTCGCCGGCAACGCGCAGGCGCTCCAAGGCGCGGTGATGACGATGATCTGCCACGGCCTGTCGACCGGAGCCCTGTTCGTGGTGGTCGGGCTATTGCAGGAGCGGCTCCACACCCGAGAGCTCAGCGGCATGGGCGGGTTGCTTTCGAGCGCACCGCGTCTCGGCGGCCTCGCGACGCTATTCGCGATGGCGTCGCTCGGCCTGCCAGGGCTCGGCAACTTCGTCGGCGAGCTGCTGGTCCTGCTCGGCGCCTTCCGGACGAGCCCCTGGATCGCCGTACTCGCCACGATCGGGTTGGTGGGATCGACGGTCTACTCGCTGTGGATCTTGCAGAAGGTATTCCACGGCGCGCCGGCCGAAGACGTGGTGGTGCGGGATCTCTCGGCGCGCGAAGTCGTCACGCTGGGGGCGCTGGCCACCGCACTCTTGTGGCTGGGGCTCCATCCCCAGCCGGTCCTCGACACCGCGCAGCCGACGGTCGACTCGGTGATGGAGCTTTTGCGTGAGTGACCGCGACCTGCTCGCTCTCATGCCGCTCCTCGTGCTCGCAGCCGCGGCCGTGGTGGTCATGCTCGCCATCGCCTGGCGGCGCCACCACGGGCTGGTCGCGACGCTCGCGGCGCTCGGCCTCGCCGGATCCCTCGCCAGCCTGCCCTTCGCGGAGCGTGCGGCTCCGCGCAGCGTGACCCCGCTGCTGGTGGTCGACGGCCCGACGCTCTACTACTGGGGGCTGCTGCTTTCGGGGTCGCTGGTGGTCACCGCCCTGGTCTATCTCTACCCGCTACGGGGCGGCGAGCGCTGGGAGGAGCTTTACCTGCTGCTCCTGCTCGCCACCCTCGGGGCCGCGGTGCTCGCCGCCAGCGTCCACTTCGCCTCGCTCTTCCTGGGCCTCGAGCTTCTGAGCGTGTCGCTCTACGCGATGATCGCCTACCCTCGCCAGACCGGGGTGGCGATCGAGGCTGGCGTCAAGTACCTGATCCTTGCCGCTGCCTCGAGCGCCTTCCTGCTCTTCGGCCTGGCTCTCTCGTACGCCGTGACCGGCGAGCTCACGCTCACCGCGGTCGCCATCGCGCTCGAAGCGGAGACGCCGAGCCTGGTCGCTCTCGCGGCCGTCGGCCTCCTTCTCGCCGCGGTCGGCTTCAAACTCGCCCTGGTGCCGTTCCACCTGTGGACGCCCGACGTCTACGCCGGGGCGCCGGCGCCGGTCACAGCGTTTGTTGCGACGGTCTCCAAGGGCGCGATGTTCGCAGTCGTCCTGCGCCTATTCCACGACCTCGATGGCGCCAATGACCGGGTTGTCCTGGTGCTGACGCTGCTGGCGGTGTTGTCGATGCTCTTCGGCAACCTGCTGGCGCTGCTGCAGGACAATCTGAAGCGGCTGCTCGCCTACTCTTCGATCGCCCACCTGGGCTACCTCCTGGTGACACTCCTCGCCGCTGGCGAGCTGGCGCAACAGGCGGCCGCCTACTACCTGACCGCTTACTTCGTCGCCACCCTCGGCGCCTTCGCGGTGGTGACTTGCGCCAGCGACACGGAGCGTGAGGCGGACTGGCTGGAGGACTACCGCGGGCTGTTCTGGCGCCGCCCGGCGGTCGCCGCCTTCCTCACCGCCTCGCTACTGTCGCTGGCGGGAATCCCACTCACCGCGGGCTTCGTGGGCAAGTTCCTGGTGCTGACCGCGGGCGTCGACTCGGGAGTCTGGATCCCGGTCTTCGCCCTACTCTTGGGGAGCGCGATCGGCCTCTACTACTACCTGCGGGTGATCGTGGTCATGTGGAGCGACGGCCCCGCGCCAGCCCATCCAAGACTCCAGCCCCTCGGCGCGCTGACTTTGGTCTCGCTCGCCGTCCCGCTACTCCTCCTCGGCGTCTACCCGCAGCCGCTGATGGAGCTGATCCGCGCGTTCCAGCCCTGATCGCTCCCAGTCGCCACGACTCCATCACCGCGGGCCGCTCGCCTGCCGTGACCTGAGGAGAGGGAGGCTCAGTGGCGGTCGCGCAGCATGTCCCCTAGGGCCTGGGGAGTCGCATCGGCGGCCAGGCGCTGCATCCCCTCGATCGAGGAAGAATTGGGGGGTGGCTTGAGCACCCGTGCGCGTTCGAGCTCGGTCTTGCCCAGCAGCCGTTCGACCTGGGCGAGTAGGTTGAAACGCGAGATCCGCCCCACCAGGACACCGTGCTCCAACACCGGCAGCACCGGGAAGTTGGTCTCGAGGAACACGTGGGTCATCGCGAAGATGTCCTGATCGACATCGAGAGTGACCCGGATTATCGACATGTAGTCGCGCACCTTGCTCTGCGCCAGCGCGCTTGCAACAGAGCCCGAGAGCAGGCGCAGGCAGTCTTTCTCGGTGAGCAGACCGACAAGCTCGCCGGCTTCGTCGACCACCGGCGCCCCAGTGCAGCGCTTCTTCACCAGTGCCTCGATCGCCGGGATCAGATCGTCGTCCGCGGACAAGACGAGCTTCCAGCGAGACATCAGGTCCCGTGCGGTACGGATGCGCGCCATCGTCGGACCCTCCGGGGAAGCGGATCGGTGGCACCGAGTGTACCAGCCAACCGCAGCCGGAGCCACACCGGTCGCTCCGGCGACCACGGAAACCGCCAGAGCCGCAGGCGTTGCGTACGCTTACGTCAACCGCATCGCCGATGGCCTGGGTGTCTCGGTCGAAGAGGAAGCCTAGCCCCGCTACAATGCTCCGAGCGACCTGACCTCGTGCGCCTCTGTGACGCCGACGCGACGCGCCGCCCACCGGAACGATCCGCGCCGGTCGCTTCCCGTCCTCGCTCCAGCAACAAGGCACTCCCATCTTGCGCCCACTCCGGAAGGACTCCGACCCTCGCAGCGTCGTGGTCGCCGAGCCCGCACTGGACTTCGCGCGCGCGGTCGCTCGCGGCCTGAGTGATTCGCCGAAGTGGCTCCCCTGCCGCTTTCTCTACGACGCCCGGGGCAGCGCGCTGTTCGAAGAGATCACCGAGCTGCCGGAGTACTACCAGACTCGAGTCGAGTCCTCGATCCTCGAGCGCAACGCCTCGGCGATCTGCGTCGCCACCGGGCCGGTCACCCTGATCGAGCTGGGCTCTGGAAGCTCGCAAAAGACCGGACACCTCCTCGCCGCCTACGCGCAACGCGCCATCGGGCCGGTCCGGTACATTCCGGTCGACGTGAGCGAGACCGCATTGCGTTTGGCGGGCAGAACCATCGAGGACGTGCATCCGGAGGTCGAAGTGTCGGGAATCGTCGGCACGTATCAAACGGTTTTCCCGATGTTCGGCGGCCATTCGCCCTGCCTCGTGCTGTTTCTCGGCAGCACCATCGGCAACTTCAACGTCACCGAATCGGTCGACTTTTGGAACCAGATCGCCGACTCGCTGCCGGCCGGCGATCACTTCTTGCTCGGCGTCGACCTGGTCAAGAACACCGCAACCCTGGAAGCGGCGTACAACGACGCGGCCGGAGTCTCCGGGAAGTTCACCAAGAATCTGTTCGCCCGTATCAACCACGAGCTCGGTGCCGATATCGACCTCGATCGCATCGAGCACGTAGCCCGATACAACACCGACTGGCAACGAATCGAGATCTTCGCGCGCTTCCTCGCCGACCAACAGGTGCGCATCCAGCCCCTCGACACCACATTCCGCATTCGCGCTGGCGAGACCGTGATGACCGAGATCAGTCGCAAGTTCGTGCTCGATGACCTGCGGCAGTACGTGACCGGTTTCGGTTTTGAAGTCGTCCGGTCTTTCACCGACGACCGAAACTGGTTCGGAGTGCTGTTGCTAAGACGGAGGGAGGAATGACCCAGACTGAAACCCTAGCCGAGCCCGACCGGCAGACCCTGGCCGATCGTTTCCGCGAAGTTCGGC